>DAOQWY010000009.1:10164-116821 GCA_035342335.1 Bacteroidales bacterium | reverse complement strand
ACCCATCACCCCTTCCTGAACAAGTACCTCCCCACCCATCCGGCTGCGATCGCGCCGCAAATAGGGGCGACCCAGAACAGCCAGAGCTGTGAAAGGTATGCACCTCCCGCAAAAATGGCCTGACTCGTGCTGCGGGCAGGGTTAACGGATGTATTGGTCACCGGGATGCTGATGAGGTGGATCAGCGTCAAAGCAAGACCAATGGCCAGGGGAGCAAAACCTTTGGGCGCCCTTTCGTCAATGGCACCGATGATCACCAGGAGAAAGAAAAAGGTCATGACAAACTCCGTGATCAGAGCGGAGACCAGTGAATATCCGCCCGGAGAAAGTTCACCATATCCATTGGCTGCAAATCCGCCGACTTCCGTAAATCCTTCCTTGCCGGTCACTATCAGGTAAATGATGACTGCAGCCGCGATGGCTCCAAGAACCTGGACAATGATGTACCCCCATAACTCTTTCAGTTGAAATTTTCCTGCGGCCCAGAGTCCGAAAGACACTGCAGGATTGAAGTGGGCACCGGAAATGTGTCCGACCGCATAGGCCATTGTCACCACCGTAAGGCCAAAGGCAAGGGCAACACCGGCGAAGCCAATGCCCAGCTCAGGAAAGGCAGCTGCGAAAACAGCGCTGCCGCACCCTCCGAGTACAAGCCAAAAGGTACCGAAGAATTCAGCGAATAATTTTTTACTCATGGTTTTTCAAATTAGGTTGGTAAAAAAATTGAATGAAACTTGGTTACTAAGCGAATTTAGGATGATTTACCCTTCTCTCCCACAAAATAATCATCTTTTTCTTCAAACAACAGGTTAAAGGAAGTCAATGAGCCGTAGATGCGTGTAATGTACTGCTGCAACTCTATCTTTTCCACTTCGGGGATCGTACTGCTGTTGATCTTCTGCTCCATCACCCTTACCCTGTCGCGGATCAGGACGATCTTGTGAAAAAGCGCATCAATGGGCATGTCCTTGTTCTGTATGTTCCTGTCTCCGGGTTCAAGAATGAGGCGCCCTCCCTCCCATTTCCTGCCGATCCTGACGGTTTCCTGGATATCGGTCAGCCGCCTTATCAGCTTGATAAAGCTTCTCTCCACCTGTTCATAACTGATCAGATCCATCTCAGGAGCCACGTAGTCCAGAACCTCAAGGTCACTGAAGGTCTTCAGGATCTGTTTCCTTCCATAATCGATGAAGGTAATCTCATAGGAATCTGCATACACTTGTATGACGACACCTTTACCAAACTCCGGATGCTGAACCCGCGATCCGATGCCCATTGTAAGTTCTTCCATAATAATTGTCGATTGTCAGTGGTCAATTTATAATTTTCGATTTGATTTATTTTTTTTGATCTTTGATCTTTGATCTTCGATCTTTGATCTAAAAAGAAGTTCCTCGTGTATCCTGAGTACCTGAGGTATCACCAGGTGCCCGCCGTCGTTAATAATCACGAAATCGGCTTTGCTTGCTTTTTCTTCGTCGCTCCACTGGTTTTTCATCCGCGCAAGCACTTCATCCCTGGTAATCCGGTCACGTGCCATCACCCGTTCCAGCCTGAGCTCCTCAGGTGCTGACACGGTAATGACCGCATCACAGTCGCGGCTGAAACCGCTCTCAAAAAGAATGGCTGCTTCCTGCAAGGTATACGGAACCGATATCCTTTCTGACAGCCAGCGTGCAAGCTTCTGTTTTACCCTTGGATGAATGAGCTCATTTAGTACCCTCAGGGAATGAGGATCATTGAAAACGATTTTGGCCAGTTGTTTTCTGAGGATCCGGGAATTTTCATCCAGGACCCTTTCACCGAAAAATTGAACGATTTCCGACCTGACCTCAGGCTCCTGCAGCAGCAACCGGGCCTCGGCATCCGCGTAAAAGACATCCACACCAATTACTTCGAAAATCCTTGCCACTGTGGATTTTCCGCTTCCAATGCTTCCGGTCAGTCCAATTTTCAACATACGACATTACAAATTGCTTTCCTGCCGTTTCATCAATCCGATATAGACCGTGTCGGGAGAGATCCCGTTTATGGCATTGGCCATCCCAAGCTGTTTTTCAACCTCCCTGATAAGGGGAACAGTGGGGATGCGGATCAGATCAACGGCCCCTGCTTTTTCTAAAGGTAAATCCTTGATGCTGATCAGCAACGGCTCGTGGGACCTGAAAAACCTCTGTCGGATCAGGTCTTTGCCCATCAATTCAACATTCAGCAGCAGGTAATTTGCAGATGCAGATGCAATCGCCTTTCCTTCAGGAAGATCAATGTAGCTGACAGGATACTTGATCAATGAGTAATCTTCTCTTGACAGCATGACACCGATCCACATCATGGAAGCGATGATGAGGCATACCATGAACACCGGAAAATCATCCTTGAAAATATGCCGGATGAACTTTCTCAGCCTGATTCGCAGGGATTCCTGATCTTTTCTCAAAACAGGCGGGTTTAACCGAAGGAATGCGGACTATTTTTTTGTTTCGTCAAGATGAGCGGCTTGATCCATGGCTACCGCTGATTTCTCAATTTTCAGTCTGGTGCCTTCAGAGTCGATGATGAAGGATGTGTCCCTCACCTCGATGATCTTGCCGTGGATGCCTCCGATGGTAACGACCCTGTCGCCGTTTTTCAGGTTTTCCCTGTATTTTTTCTGTTCTTTGGTCCGCTTCATCTGCGGGCGGATGAAGAAAAGATAAAAGATAACGATGATCAGCACCAGGAAAATAAGTGAGCTGTACCCCCCACCCTTCGCTCCCTCCTGAGGAGCAAAAAGTAAAATGCTTAACAGAGTTGTCATAATCATAATTTTTTGGTTTATAATGAATTATCGTTCCGGGATCTCAATTTTTGCTTTGACGGTCAGCGTATGTTTGTTGGGTTGTGCATTGGTGAGCACCGTGACGGTCTTGCTCTGAAATCCTTTTCGGCCTTCGCTGTTGAATGTCACCTGGAGAACGCCCTGTTCCCCCGGCCTGACCGGTTCTTTTGAATATTTCGAAACGGTACAGCCACAGGAACTGCTGACGGAGGAAATGAGCAGGTCACTTTTGCCGGTGTTTCTGAACTTGAATGCATACGTCACGACTTCTCCCTGGATGATCCGGCCAAAATCATGTTCATCCGCATCAAAGGTAATGACCGGTAAGTGATCCGGTTTCGCATCCTCCACAGCAGAATTGGGATTATAGATCATATCCGTGGGGAGCTTGCTGTCGTCCTTTGATTGGCATCCACCCAGGGACGACATCATGAGGATCAGGAATATCAGGGTCCAGGGGTATCGCATAGGCCGTAATTGAATGCAAAAATAGCATTTTTTAACAATCTACCGGTCGAGCAGCCCCCTGCCCGACTTATTTATCCGGTTTTCCAGGGTCAGCTCGCTGATAAGCTTATCGAGGATCCCATTGATGAAGACCTTGCTTTTGGGTGTGCTGTACTCTTTGGATATTTCTATGTATTCATTGAAGGAGACCTTGACGGGAATGGAGGGGAATTCAGTGATCTCGGTCAGGGCCATTTTCAGCAGCAGCATATCCAGCATGGCGATCCGTTCGGTGTCCCAGTTCAGTGTACGCGCGGAGATCAATTCTTCATATTCATCGTTGTGCCTGATCGTCTGTTTATAGAGCACGACGGCAAACTCCTTGTCCTCCTCTTCCGGTAAAGGAGTCAATCCCGGCAGAAGGTCAGTCCGGGCCGCATTTTCCTCCAGGGCTTTGATCGTCTTTTCAATGTAATAGTAGGCCACGTTACAATCGTTTGCCCAGTGCATGTACTTTTCTTCATAAAAGCTCAGCAGGGCTTCGTCGTTCTGGAGGAACTGCCTGAAAAGATCAAGCAGGAACGTCCTGTCGCTCTCATAGGAATCGAGGGGAGATGACATGTAATCCTTATACAGGTCGCTGGTCCGGATCGACTGGTAGAGTCTTCTGACAAGCTCTTCCTCTTCTTTCCAGGATATTTTCAAATGATCCGAGCGACGGTAATAGTCCAGGCTCCCGGCCAGTTGCTGGATGATGCGGTTGTCGACAAAACGTGTATTCGGATGCAGATCCTCTTCCGTCGGAAGGTATTTCTGTTTGGCCTCTTCGAGGCGGTGGAGTGCAAAGTCAAAAATTTCAATCAGGAACGACAGCTGGTAAACATAAAGCTCATGAAGCCGTTGAATGCTTCGCACCAGCTCATCTTCCCCCCTGAGAATGTCCGGATCATTGTTCAGGGTAAAAGCGTACAATGCCTGCATCACTTTGATCCTGATATGTCGGCGGCTTAACATAAATGATGTGAATGAACTCTGTTGAAAGCCGGGCAAATGTAATAAAAATGTAAATATTAACAAAAATCCCTTTCATTTTTGATGGAAATGTTTATTTTTGTAGGTTGATAAAAAAGTATTGGTATGGAAGAGTATGATAATACAGGCAGAAAAGAGGAGATTTTTTCGTTGGCGATCCGGGCAGGCAAAAGAACCTATTTCTTTGATGTGAAAGCTACGAGATCCGACGAATATTATCTGACGATCACGGAAAGCAAGCGTAAATTCAACAACGAAGAGGGTAAGTTTTTCTATGAGAAACATAAATTGTTTCTTTACAAGGAAGATTTCGATAAGTTCCAGAACGGACTTCAGGGAGTGATCGAATTTATCCAGACAGGGAAAAAGCCAGAATTACCCGACCTTGATTCAGGTAGCGCTGTTCACCAGGAACCCGGCAATGATCCTCCGGATTCTCACACAGACGTAACCTTTGAGGATCTTGATCTGGAAGGTGGTCCTGACAAGGCCTGAAATGTTCATAAGTTAATCGGTCAGCTGTCCTTCCGGACAGCTTATTTCGTAATTTTATCCCCGGCAGATGCATCCCTTTTGAATCATCATTTCCCGAAACTGGATCGGCTGAAATGAAGGTGCACCAGAGACCTCAAACCCCCTGGCAATGCCATAAACCAACAAGGACGTTCAATTAGGTGACCATGGGTAAGGTAATAACCATTGCAAATCAAAAAGGCGGTGTGGGGAAGACTACCACCGCGATCAATCTGTGCGCAAGCCTGGCCGTTCTGGAATATAAAACGCTCCTGATCGACGCTGATCCCCAGGCCAATGCCACCTCCGGCGTGGGCTTTGATCCCAGGAACATCAAGACCAGCATCTATGAATGCATCCTCGATGAAGTCGAACCTGCCAACATTATCCTGAACACCCGCACACCCTACCTGGACCTGTTGCCGGCACACATTGACCTTGTCGGCGCTGAAATTGAGCTGATCGACATGCCCAACCGGGAAAAGATGATGCGACGAGTCATCGAAAAGATCAAAAGCAACTATGCCTTCATCATCATTGATTGCGGCCCCTCCCTGGGATTGATCACGGTCAATGCGCTCACCGCCGCCGACTCCGTCATCATCCCTGTACAATGCGAATATTTTGCGCTGGAAGGCCTCGGCAAACTACTCAATACGATCAAGATCGTGCAGACCAGGCTGAATCCGAAACTCGACATCGAAGGGATCCTGCTGACGATGTACGATGCCCGGCTGAGGCTCTCCAATCAGGTCGTCCAGGAAGTAAAAACACATTTCCAACAGATGGTCTTCGACACGGTCATATTTCGGAATATACGTCTGAGCGAAGCGCCCAGCTTCGGAGAGACCATCATCATGCATGATGCTGACAGCAAGGGCGCAATCAATTATCTCAACCTGGCACGGGAACTCCTGCAAAAGAACGGATTGATTTCCAGTCCCGGCCAGGGTATCATGGAACACAATAAATGAAAGAAAAACGAAAAGCCCTGGGCAGAGGATTGGAGGCAATCCTCGATGTGCCCGATACAATGATTTCATCAAAGGACCGGACAGGACAACCTGCCATCGGTGCGGTGACGAACATACTGATCGCAAACATCGAAGCAAATCCTTTCCAGCCAAGGGATTCAATGGAAGAAGCCAGCCTGCAGGAACTTTCTGAATCCATCCGTACACTCGGCATCATTCAGCCACTGACGGTCAGAAGCCTTGGGTACGATAAATACCAGCTGATCGTGGGCGAAAGAAGACTGCTCGCAGCAAAACGGGCCGGACTGCACGAAGTACCTGCCTACATCCGAGTGGCCAACGACCAGGAAATGCTCGAAATGGCCCTTGTTGAAAACATTCAGCGAAAAGAGCTCAATCCCGTCCAAATCGCCATCGGATTCCAGCGCCTGATCGAAGAATGTAACCTGACACAGGAACAATTGAGCCAGCGTGTGGGCAAGAACCGGACTACCATCAGCAATTTCATCCGCCTGCTGAAACTACCCCCTGAAATTCAACTGGCCCTGCGAAATGGAACCATCACCATGGGCCACGCACGGGCATTGATCAGCATTGAAAATGCTGATGATCAAGTAAATATGTTCAGGGTGATCCTCGAAAAAAATCTTTCTGTCCGGCAAGTGGAACAACTTGTGAGGGAGTTGCGAATCCCGGTGACTCCTCCCGTGAAAACAACAAGAGCCCCTTTACCTCAAAAATATGCCGACCTGATGCAATACCTTACCGGAAAGCTGTCGGCAAAAGTTGATCTTCAATGCAATACTAAGGGCAAAGGTTCGATCGTTATTTCATTTGATTCCGATGATGAACTGGAGAGGATCATCTCCCATTTTTCATGATCGCCTCAACGAACTTTGACCGGCTTGATGAAGGCTTACCCAAATAATCATCCTGTTACCAGCTCACGAAGCAGCCAGACGGTCTGCAGATTACAGATCATTTTTCTGCTGGTTCTGTCCTTCTGCCTTTCATCATCCCTTTCCCTGGCCCAGGATACGCTCACGGCTCCTTTACCCGGCAAAGAAACACCTTTGCAAAAAACACACTCCCCTAAAAAAGCATCCATCTACTCGGCGGTGTTGCCGGGGCTCGGGCAGGCCTATAATCACAAATACTGGAAAATACCCATCATTTATGCAGGCTTCGGTGCCTTCGCCTATTTTCTTCATACAAATTTCAACGAATACGAGAAATTCCACGAGGCCTATCTCTGGAAAGTCAAAGGCGACACGATCCCCATAGATAATGAGTACATTTATAAGTACGAAACTGCAGACCAGCTAAAAAATGGAACTGATTACTACCGGAGGAATTTTGAGCTGACCTGCATTCTCACAGGCGTGTGGTATCTCCTGAATATTCTGGATGCAACAGTGGATGCGCATCTGATGGACTATGACATCAATGAGGATCTGTCGGTACATGTTCAGCCAGGCCTGGCCCGGCCAACAACAGCTCCCCGGCAACCCATCGCAGGGATCACGATGACCCTGCGTTTTAAATGACGCCTCCTGAAGTTAACATAAATTAACACGTCTGAGACTTGATGTTTGAATTATTCTCTGTTATTTTGACTGTTTAAACCTCATAAAATGGACCAATCACTTATTCTGTTGCTGATCTTTATCTTTACACCTGTCTTTTGCTGGAAGGTCTTTGAAGATGCAGGTTATCAGGGGTGGACATCAGTCATTCCCTTTTATAATTACTATATCTGGCTGAAGGTCATCAAGAAACCCCTCTGGTGGTACATCTTTCTGATCATTCCTTTTATCAATTTCTTCATGGTTTTCCTTATGTACGTGGAAACCGCCAAGTGCTATCAGAAATACGATCTTGGCAACCAGGCGCTTGCCGTGATTTTCCCGTTCATCTATCTGCCCTATCTGGGCTGGTCGAAGAAAGAAACCTACCTTGATCCCGACAAGCGCCCGCCAATAAAAAGGAGTTCAGCCAGGGAATGGGTGGATGCCATCATTTTTGCCGTGGTGGCAGCTTCGATCATCCGGATGTTTCTGATTGAAGCCTACACTATACCGACCTCTTCCATGGAAAAGTCATTGCTGGTGGGCGACTTTTTATTTGTGAGCAAATTTAACTTCGGGCCTAAACAGCCCACTACACCCCTTTCCTTTCCATTTGTCCACAATACAATGCCCTTTTCAAAAACCGCCAAATCCTACCTGGAATGGATGAAACTACCTTACTATCGCTTTCCCGGACTGGAAAAGATCCAGAACAACGACGTTGTTGTCTTTAATTATCCCAACGGCGATACGGTTGCCATCAAGATCCAGAACCCTGATTATTATGCGTTGGCCAGGCAATATGGCAGAAAAAGGATCTGGAACGACCAGGTGAATTTTGGCAGGGTGATCTACCGGCCAGTCGACAAACGTGAAAACTACATTAAAAGATGCATCGGCATCCCCGGTGACACGCTGCAGATCATTGACGACGTCGTCCATATCAATGGCAAGGAGCTGATCTCCCCGGGAGTCAGACAGTTTAAGTTTATCGTCACCACCAATGGAGACCCCATCAATCCCAAACGACTGGAAAAGCTCAGGGTCACCGAAGAGGTTCGGACCGTCGGCCGGAATCAGTACGAGATCACACTGACCGAAAAAGCATTGGAGGAGATAAAGGGCTATTCCAATGTTCTCAGCATCGTTAGGTCCAACGCTCCCAGGGATAATTGGGCACCCTATATATTCCCTTATGACTCCGCTTACAAGTGGAATGAAGATAATTACGGACCACTGGTCATCCCCAGAAAGGGCATGACCGTGTCCATCAATCTGACGAACCTGCCGCTTTATGAAAGGATCATCGACGTTTTTGAAAACAACGACCTGGACATTGCAGGAAACAAGATCTACATTAACGGTGAGGAAAAAAGTTCCTATACATTTAAAATGGATTATTACTGGATGATGGGCGATAACCGCCATAATTCTGCAGATTCCCGTTTCTGGGGATATGTCCCGGAAGATCATGTCGTAGGCAAAGCCGTATTTGTCTGGTTATCGCTCGATAAGAACAAACCGCTCTTCGGAGGGAAGGTCAGGTGGAACAAACTGTTCAGGGTCATCCGGTAAGGATCACCATAAAATCTTATATCATTGGCTTTAAAAGAAAATAACAGCAGAAAAAACACACTCAGGGAAGAGAAAAAGCCTGCTGCTTCGACAAAAAGCAGAAAATCAAAGTCTGCCGGTAAGGAGAAGGGGCCTGCTTTCTTCCACAATGAAAAGGTGCACCAGGCAGCAGGGGTCATCCTGCTTGCATTTGCGCTCTTCCTTGCCTTTGCATTCGTCTCCTACTTTTTTTCATGGGTAAGGGATGATGCATTAGGAGATATTTCCTTCAAGCGGATACTGAGCGACGACACGATCCATATCAGCAACTGGACAGGCCGTCTGGGGGCAGCACTGGCGCATCAGTTCATCAAGGAATGGTTCGGGGTCGCTTCCTTTTTGTTTATCCTTATCCTTCTCGCCATTAGTCTGAAACTGATCTTTAAAACTTCCATCCTCCCCGTAGCTAAAACGATCATCTATTCGGTGTTTGGCATCCTCTATGTCTCCATCGCAATCGGTTTTTTCATGGATCAGCAGCACGAGCTGTATACAGTACTTGCAGGCTCCTTCGGTTATTGGTCAGTTCAATGGTTCAAAGGTCTGATAGGCAATCCGGGAATCATCCTGATGCTGACCGGGCTTTTGCTCATCTTCCTTATTGTGGCCATTAATCTCCAGATCAAAGAATTCTTCAGACGCAAATCCCGTGAGGAAGGATCTGGATGGCTGAACGGAAAGGAAGTCACTGCCACTGGGCTGGTCCCCGGCAGTGATACTTTGTCAGAAGGTTCAGCTGAAGAACCAATCCGGCAGGAATGGGACCCTATCCGCGAGCGGGAAGAAGAATCAGAGGAAGCGGCTGCCGGAGTGGATGTTAAACCAGCGGTGGAATTCGAGATACGGACTCCACAAGCCGAAAACGAATCTGCTGCCAAAAGCGACAATGGTGATCTGCCTCACTACACAATCGATACCCTTTATGATCCCACACTGGACCTGGCTCATTATCAGTTCCCTCCGCTTAGTCTGTTAAATGACTACAAGGAGCAACAAGCAGGGGTCAACAAAGAAGAGCTGGAAGCGAACAAGAACAGGATCGTCGAAACCCTGAACAATTACCTGATCAGCATCGATAAGATCACGGCCACGATCGGTCCGGCCGTCACACTTTACGAAATCGTTCCCAGCCCGGGTATCCGAATCGCCAAGATCAAGAACCTGGAAGATGATATCGCCCTGAGCCTGTCGGCCCTGGGTATCCGAATCATTGCTCCCCTTCCCGGAAAAGGAACCATCGGGATCGAAGTCCCCAATAAGAACCCTGAGATCGTATCCCTTAAGTCCATTCTGTCGTCGGACCGGTTCCAGAGCAGTAAATTCAATCTCCCCTTCGGTATCGGCAAGACCATTTCCAATGAAAGTTACATTGCCGACCTGACCAAAATGCCCCACATCCTGATGGCAGGAGCTACCGGGCAGGGCAAATCCGTGGGATTGAATGCCATCATTGCATCCCTGCTTTATAAAAAGCATCCGTCACAGGTGAAGTTTGTTCTGGTCGACCCAAAAAAAGTGGAACTTACCCTGTTCTCAAAAATCGAGCGGCATTTCCTTGCCAAACTGCCGGATGTGGAGGATGCCATCATCACCAACACAAGGCAGGTGGTAAGGACACTGAACTCGCTCAACATTGAGATGGATAGCCGCTATGACCTCCTTAAGGATGCACAGGTCAGGAACCTGCAGGAATACAACAACAAGTTCATAGAACGCAAACTCAATCCGAATGATGGACACCGGTTTCTCCCCTACATCGTGGTCGTGGTGGATGAGTTTGCTGATCTGATCATGACGGCCGGTAAAGAGATTGAAACGCCGCTGACCAGGCTGGCACAGCTTGCCAGGGCCATTGGCATACACCTGATCCTGGCCACGCAGCGTCCCTCGGTGAACATCATTACCGGAACCATCAAAGCCAATTTCCCGGCCAGGATCGCCTACAGGGTAATATCGAAGATCGATTCGCGGACCATCCTGGATTCCAGCGGCGCCGATCAGCTCATCGGCCGTGGCGATATGCTGCTCAACACCGGAAATGACCTGGTCAGGCTGCAGTGCGCATTCGTTGACATCGAAGAGGTGGACCGGATCACGGAATTCATAGGCTCACAGCGTGGCTACCCCGATGCGTTCTACCTTCCCGAATACCTGGATGAGGAAGATGAAGCCAACAAGGATTTCGACCCTTCCCAGCGGGATGAAATGTTTGAAGATGCAGCCCGTACCGTCGTTCAGCATCAACACGGGTCCACATCCCTGCTGCAGCGCAAATTAAAACTGGGATACAACAGGGCAGGACGCATCATCGACCAGCTGGAGGCCGCCGGCATCGTAGGCCCTTTTGAAGGCAGCAAGGCCAGAGAAGTTAAAATTAAAAATGAAATGGCTTTGGAACAATTATTGAAAGAACTGCGGGAGAATATTTAAGAGATGAAAAAATCAATCCGGTTCATTGCAGCCTGCATCCCTTTCCTGGCCATTACCTTGTCATCAGCAGCCCAAGGTGACAAAGCCGGTGAGATCCTTGAGGCGCTGAAGAAAAAATCCCAGGCGTATCAGACCGTTCAAGCCGAATTTACCTATGCGATCATCAATCCAAACGAAAACCTGGACGAAACCTTCCCCGGCATCCTGTACATCAAGGGAGACCGTTACCGCCTTGCCATTGCCGGTCAGCTGGTGATCTGTGACGGCACGACAACGTGGACCTATCTTGAAGAAGCACAGGAGGTTCAGATAAACTCAGTCGAAGAAGACGACGAATCCATAACACCAGCAAAGATCTTTACCTCTTTTTTCGATGCGTACAAGCCGACTTTCCTCGGAGAAATCAACAGGGAAGGTAAAATAATCCAAAAGATTGAACTTATCCCACCCGAGGAGAAATCTTTCTCAAAAATGATCCTGGAAATCGAAAAAAACAAACTGGAGATTGTTCAGTTCGCGATTCTGGATAAAAGTGGCAATACCTTCACGTACATCATGAGCAGGTTCGTTACGGACATCCCCATCGGTGAAGACAAATTCACGTTCAACACCCTGGCTTATCCGGATGCGGAAATCATTGACATGCGTTAATGAATCCTTACCTGACCCTGACCAGCCGGTAATTCTCAAACCTGAAAACACTGACATGTTCATTTTCAAATCCACCTTCTCCCTGCCGGTGAAAATCAAAACCTATCTGTAAGCCATCATAAGACAGGAACGGCAGGCAAGCCGTAAAATCAGGACCGAATTCCATCAGCGCTTTCAGGAAATAGAAAACAATGTCAAATCCTTCATAAGCATGCCCATCGGCTGATGGCTCATTTTCATAGGCGTACCTGAAATTAACAATGTAACGTTTGACCTGCTCATCCGAAAAATCAACGAATTCAGAGGCAAAAAGATGCAGGTTCAGTTTCATGGCATAATCCAGGTCAAGATTGTAATCCATCCATTCAGGCATCCCGGTCAGCAAAATCTTATAGGTTCGGCTCAGCGGCTGAATGTACGACATGATATTCGCAACGAAGACCCGTTGGGTTGAAACACAGATCAGGATGTTATCCCGTTCTGCAGATAGCTTTGCAGTCAGTCCGCTGATACCTTCAAGATGATAAAACAGGTCCGTCACCCTGCCACTAGCACCAAGGCTGTCCTCCCTTCCGGCCCAGGAGGGCAAATCCGTGTAAAGTCTGGCCAGGAGCTTATCCTTTAAAAACTGAAGTGTATCCAGATCCCTTGTCTTGGTTTGATGAACAAAGATGTAATTTGCTTCCGGATAGGTAGTTGCCAGGTACTCGGCCATTTGGTTCAGCCGGCCATAGAAGGACGGTTGCACCTTAAACACCCACGGGTTGTCCAGGATCACGTCGTTACGCTTTGAAAAAGGATTGACAATGGGTATTCTTTGCTTCCGTGCAAAATCCGCCACAATTTCAAAGGGTCCTTTGAAAACCGGCCCGATAATCAGATTCATTTTATCGAAACCCTGACCTGAAAGAATGTTATTTACCGGAGTAATATCCTCTGTGACATCATAAACAAATAACTTAACGTTCAGTCCTGATCTTACCAGCGAATCCAGCGCAATACGTGCTCCCTCATAGAATTGTATGAACCTGAAAGCCTTGTACTCCTTCTCAGTTACGGAAACAGCAACCGAGTCATCCGTTTCAATAAAGTCCGTTTCGCCAAGGTATAACGGTAACAGAAGGGCCACACGAAAATAATCCCCGCCATAAACATACTTGTCGCAATGACGATCAGCAACGGAGGCTTCAACAGCAATCTCTTCCTGCACCTCCACAGGCTGTACAGTTGCCCTGGATTTTATGACAAGCGTTCCTGAAGAGGCTTTTTCAAATTGCCGGGGATCTTTGACCGGGATCTTGATGGTTTGCCCTTTTTTAATCCCGTTCCGCAAGATGGGATTGAGCAGAAAGAGCTCATCAATCGTAACATTGTACTGCTTTGACAGGCCATAAAGTGTCTCTTTTTTCTGAACCAAATGGTTGCGGTAATATACCAGGGTATCTTTTTCAACCAGTTCACCCTGATGCGACACAAGGTTCAGGTCACCGGATTCAGAACCCGGACCGGCAGTGGCGGTTGGACTTTTATCCTGTGCAAATGCAGGAACCAACAGAAATTCAAGAAACAACACGAATGCGAAGAGCTTATTTCTCATGCCGAAGTTATCTTCTTATTCCCATTCAATGGTGGCGGGTGGCTTGGAGCTGATGTCATACACAACCCTGTTGACACCTTTCACTTTGTTGATGATCTCATTGGATATTGAAGCCAGAAAATCATACGGTAACCGCGACCAGTCAGCAGTCATCCCATCCGTTGAAGTCACAGCCCTCAATACGACCACATTTTCGTACGTACGCTCATCTCCCATCACTCCAACTGAGCTGACGGGCAACAGAATCGCTGCAGCCTGCCAAACCGTACCGTACAATCCATTTTTCTTCAAACCCTCCACATACAACCAGTCTACCTCCTGCAGCATTTTCACCTTCCCCGGAGTGATCTCTCCGACGATCCGGATGCCCAGACCGGGTCCCGGAAAAGGATGACGGCCCAGCAACTCCTCATCAATGCCCAGGATCGCTCCCACCCTCCTGACCTCGTCTTTGAAAAGGCTTTTCAAAGGCTCGACCACTTTAAGTTGCATAACGTCAGGCAGCCCTCCAACATTGTGATGCGACTTGATCGTGGAGGACGGACCTTTTACGGAGATGGATTCGATCACGTCAGGATAAATGGTTCCTTGCGCTAACCATTTAACATTTAATATTTTACGAGCTTCTTCATCAAACACTTCAATGAACATCCTGCCAATGATTTTTCGTTTTTGTTCAGGATCAGTCGCTCCTTTCAATGCCTGAAGAAAACGGTTGCCAGCATCCACTCCTTTTACGTTGAGTCCATAGTGACGATAGGAATGCAGCACCATGGCAAATTCCTTTTTCCGGAGAAGACCATTGTCAACAAAAATGCAGTGCAGGTTCTTACCGATGGCCTTATGCAGCAAAAGAGCGGTGACCGTTGAATCAACGCCTCCTGAAAGTCCGAGAACGACCTTGTCGTTTTTCAGCGTCGCCTTCCATTCCCTGACTTTTGACTCAACAAAGGAGTCGGGGGTCCAGGATTGCCGGCAGCCGCAGATGGTCACGACAAAATTCCTGAGCAGCGTCATTCCTTCCGTTGTGTGATAGACCTCCGGGTGAAACTGGATTCCAAAGGTCTGTTCACCTTCCGCCTCAAAGCCCGCAATCTGAACATCCGGTGTACTTGCAATGGATCTGAATGCCGCCGGAAGGCTCAAAATGGTATCTCCGTGCGACATCCAAACCTGGCTGCCTTCGTGCATGCCGTTCATCAGGGGACTGATGCTGTCGATATGCGAAAGTTTCGCCCTGCCATATTCTCTGTGGGAAGAAGGCATCACATTGCCGCCTTCGTGAAGCGCCAGGTATTGTGCCCCATAGCACACGCCCAGCAGGGGTACCTTCTTCCTGAGCAAAGACAGGTCGGGTACCGGTGCATTTTTATCCCGGACAGAAAAGGGACTGCCTGAAAGAATGACTCCTTTTACAGCCGATGTCAGGGCAGGAACCGCATGGCAGGGATGGATCTCGCAATACACATGGAGTTCCCTTACCCTTCGGGCGATCAGCTGGGTGTACTGAGAACCGAAATCCAGGATCAGGATCATTTCTTGCATGGGAGCAAAGATAAAATTTATATCAACACCCTTAGGGCATCCACGGGCCTTTCCAGATCGAATTTGATGACCGCCAGCTCCGGTTTATCCCACGACGCATTAAACGCCACCGTACGGCCGATCTGCTGGCTCCAGGAACCTGTCAGCCTTGATGATTCGTGGATATGCCCGTGCAGGGTTAACCAGGGCTGTCTTTTCTCAAGGAATTCCTTGATGGCCATGCTCCCGACGTGGACATCCATGGGTACGTGATCAACCATGATCCCATCCAGCGCAGCCCGGTCCAGGCAGGTGTCATAGGGCGGTGAGTGGAAAAGGAAAACCGCCCGTTCCATTTCTTCTCCGCCGGCAAGCAATTCAAGGTGTTTGCGGATAGTGCTGTGCTCAACATCCTCCCTCTCTTCGACGGTGCGAAAGCCCTCGGTCGGGGAAATGCTTCCTGGATCCACAAATCTTGAAATATCATAGCGCTCCCAGTCCTTCAGGTGGAAAGGAGTGGGTGGAACAAATGAATAACCGAACAGGCTGTAGCCCAGGAAAGATGCTCTTTTGAAGTGGAGGTAATTCCATAGTGAGCTTGATTCACCCTGGATAAAATAGGGTTCCTCTGAACGGGGATCATCATTGCCCATGATCAGGAAAACGGAAGGATAATCCTGATCCAGGTCCACCCTGAGCTGTTCAAACTGCGGAATGAGAAATTCCGTGCTGAAATGACTGATCACGCCATCCCTGTAGTGCATCGGGCGCAGACGATGGGGAAGCAGATCACCGCCCATAAAGACCGCCAGGGGCCTCTCGACCCGGATGAGCTGAAATAATTTTTCGTAGCGGTCAATATGCCCGTGCAGGTCGGATACAAAAAAACATGGGACCATAACCTTATCCATTTCTTAATCTCACAGGTCTTGCCGGGTCGTCCACCGCATTGATCCTGACTGCGAAACTGGTTCTGTCTTTAATGTCCTGATCGGTGATCAGGTGAAGATCAATGATCCCTCCCTGCGTTTTGTAACCTGTCTTCAAAAAGTTCATTTCGGCCAGGCATAAGCTCCACCCTTCGATCCAGGCTCTCAGGATCTCCATTTTACCAGGATCGTCCTGGACGTGTATCATCAGATCAATATCGCTTCCCGGTCCGGCAGTTGCATTTTTTGTACTTCCCAGCACATAGATGCCCATCACTCCGAAACGGTCAAAATCCATTTGACCGGCGATCTGCTCCACCATGTGTAACCTCCAGCGCCAGTGTTCATCCGAATGTTTCACGGTAACAGAATTTGTTTGCGGATTGGTTCAATTCAATAGGTGACCGTGGCTTGATACACCCGGGTATTGTTTTTCCGGTCAGTGACCTCAAGCCGGAACACATTGCTGCCTTTCAGCAGATAACGGTCAAAGTCATAGATCAGCAGGTTGTTCTTTTCATCATATTCCATCAGGATCCATTCTCCATTCAATGTAGGATTGTACGATTCAATTCCACTCTGGTCGTCCTTAATTTCGACCTTAAGCTGCTTCATCCCGGCCAGGCTCTTTTTATCTGTGAAATTGACCGGTTTGATCACTGGCCTGATGGTATCCACCATCAGGCTGAAATTTCCAAACCGAGCCGATTTACCGACCACAAATCCATCCTCGTAAGAACTGCGGATCGCATCAGCCTTCCCATTCTCATCCAGCTGAACCATATAGAGCTTATCCTCCAGTCCTTTTGCCTTTTCCAGGGGCTTTATCCGAAGGGTCATGGATTTGTGCAGGGGCGTGAACCTGTTGTGAACCTTATGCACTTTGGCGACCGTATTTTTCCAGGGACCGGCAGTGGCGTACTGCAGTACAAGATCCGTGTAAAGCGCCCCGGATGGAATCTCAACCTTGAAGTCATCGGTTTCATAGGAATTCGGCAAGTAATACATAAAATGAAAACTGTCGAATTTATCCGGAAAAGGTATAAAAGGCTGAATTGAAGTCACTTTCATGCCTTTGGCATAAAATTCAAGGTGAGACGTATTTCCCTGTACATCCTTGACAATAAAAATCAAATCATAGATCTTATCATCATCAAAGTAGATGATCCCGTTTTCTTTTACCTCATCGTATTCACTGAACTTATTGTTTGGATCAATGGCTGTCCGGATATAGCGCCTGCTGTTTTTTTTGTATTCACTGTAATCATACACGCTGTTAACATAACGGGTTTCCTCAAAGGAGAAGGTTGTGGTGGTGTATTTGAAAATACGTTCATCATCCATCAGGAGTTCGACTGAATAAATGCCATACTTTCTGTCCGAATCGCTCAGCAGATCATAGGTTTGCAATCCAAAACTGATCTTCCCTTTCAGCTTCAGTGTATCCTGCCCGGCAAGGGTGTACCTCTGCCCGGCCTTTTCAGCGGCAATGACAATGGTGTCCGTTTTTCCGTCAATGGTACTGTAGTCATCCATGGCATAGACCTTCAGTGAAGTGATGACCGGTTTGACCAGATCGTTGACAGGTAAACCGAAAAGAAGAGGATTCAGTGGTTGCTGAGTAGCATCGTCCCTTATTTCGAAGTGAAGATGAGGTCCGAATGAATATCCGCTGTTACCTGAGGATGCGATCACCTGTCCCTTCGTAACGGGAAACATCTCCCTGTCGGGAAAAACATCAATCTCGTAGGAGCGTTGATCATATTGCTTTTCGATGACATACTGGCGCACGGCCGGGTTAAAATCACGCAAATGTCCGTAAACGGAAACAAATCCATTGGGGTGCGTCACATAGATCGCCTTGCCATATCCCGAAGAGGTGATCTTGATCCGGGATATGTATCCGTCGGCGATGGAATAGATGGAGCGGCCTTCTACTCCTCCGGTCCGGATATCGATCCCCGAATGAAAATGGTCGGAACGGAACTCCCCGAAGGTGGCCGACAACGACAACCTGAAATCAACGGGAGAACGGAAATAATCTTTTGGAAATTCAGGATTCTGGCCGAAGGACAACCTGGCTGAAAACAAGATGGGCAGCAGCACTCCGAACCACAATAAAAATCTTAAAAAATTCCGGTTAACAAACGGGGCCGTACAGCGCATTCTTATCGACATAAATGTTGGCATCTGCGAAAATAGAACAAATTTTTTGAAATTACCCTGGATCTGATTAATTTCGAAGGCAAATACATCAGTGTCATGAGTCAGTTTTACTTTAAAGAAACACAACGGTTCCGGCAACCCTGGGTGTGGCTGATCGTCCTGCTTACGGCTGCGATCATTGCCTTTTTCTTCGTTACGATGTTTGCGCAGGATGGATCCACGACTGCTGAGGACAAAGCGCCTGTCTTCATCTTGATCCTCATTCCCCTGATCCTGATCGGAAGCTGTGCCCTGCTGCTTATAACGAAGCTTGAAACGGAGATTCGCCGGGATGGGATTCATTACCGTTTCCCCCCGTTCATCAACCGGACACGGATCCAGAGGTGGGAAGACATCAAGGAGTACCGCGTCAGAAAATACAGTCCCATTGGGGAATATGGCGGCTGGGGCTACCGTATGGGAGGGAAAAAAGCCGGTGTGGCTTACAATATAAGCGGAAACATGGGATTGCAGCTGGAGCTGAAAAATGGGAAAAAGATCCTGCTGGGCACCAGAAAGCCCACTGAATTGGAAGACGTACTTAAAAAAGTGCAGAGAACCGAAAATCAATCCTTCTGACTTAAATGATGCGGGAAACGTCCCTGATGTAGTCCCCATCAAGTACCGGGACCACATCGGTACTATCCAGCGTAAAGGTATGCTCCAGGACGTCATCGGCGCCGAGCAGCTTCAGCCGTTTCCGGTGAGAAGTTTTTTCGATGTATTGAAGAAGGTTACCTTTTGCAACGGACCAGAGATCAAGTGCTGCGGATGACGAATCGCACCCGGTGACATACTCTTTCTGTGCAACCAGGGATTCGATCAGGGAACCGCAAAAAACGGCATCCTCCAGGTTGAACTGATTTTTCCAGCCCGCGCACAGGATCACCACCGGTTTTGCCTGCCGTACGATCCATTTGCTCAGCGCGTGACGGTTGACAAAACTTCCGATGGCCACTGTCCCCGCTTCCCTGGCGATCTCTATGGCCCGGGTGCCATTGGTGGTGGTATAGACAAGGATTTTACCCTTCAGTTTATTGGGTATAAAATCGAACGGGGAATTTCCGAAATCGGCAAAGTCAACCTTAGCACCATTTCGTTCCGCGGCCACCAGCAGACCCTTTTCTTTGAATTTCATGGCTTCCTGCAACGTGGCCACTGGCAGGATCTTGATGGCCCCGTTCCGAAGGGCCGAGCAAATGGAGGTAGATGCCCTGAGGACATCAGCAACAACTACGATGCAGTCCTCCCGTGTTTGTATGTACTTGAACAACCTGGGAGAGAAACATACTTCAATGGTAAAGGAGGTTGTGGCCATATTAGGATGCAGATTTCGCGGTTTGCCGCAGTTTATGACTAGGGTTGATAAAAGGGCAGTTTCACGATCTTCGCTTTTAGCGACTTTCCACGGATGTCAATGTAAATCTCCTTGTCCTGGTCCCAGTATCCGTTTTTCACGTATCCCATTCCAACGGCCTTTTTAAGTGTGGGCGCCATCGTTCCGGAGGTCACCTCACCGATCCTTTCCCCTGCTTCATTCAGGATCGGGTAATGCTGCCTGGGAATTCCCCTGTCGATCATTTCAAAGCCTTTCAAGCGCCGTGTCACTCCTTCCTGCTTTTGTCTGAGGAGATATTCCTTATCAATGAAGTTCTTATAATCCGTAAATTTCGTAATCCATCCCAGGCCAGCTTCAATGGGGCTGGTGGCATCATCGATATCGTTGCCATATAAGCAGAAGCCCATCTCGAGGCGCAGCGTGTCGCGCGCTCCCAGACCAATGGGTTTGATCCCGAATTCTTTCCCTGCTTCAAAAACTGCTTCGTAGATCAGGGGAGCGACTTCGTTTTTCATATAGATCTCGCACCCGCCTGATCCGGTGTACCCTGTGGTTGCAAAAAGTACATCCTTCACACCTGCAAATTCAACCGTTCGATGGGTATAATACTCCATATCAACGACAGGTTCAGGCGTCAGTTTCTGCATCGCCTTCATTGCCAGCGGACCCTGGACAGCCAGCTGTGCATATTCGTCAGAGGCATTCACCATCTCCGTACCGGTCTTCAGCCCCATCTTCTCACCATGCAGTTTCACCCAGTTCCAGTCTTTTTCGATGTTGGCAGCGTTCACAACCAGCAAGTATTCCTGATCAGCCATACGGTAGACCAGCAGATCATCCACAATTCCTCCTTTTCCATTCGGAAAACAGGAGTACTGAACTTTTCCGTCCGTTAATCTGGAAGCATCGTTGGAGGTGATGTACTGAATGAGGTCAAGGGACCTTGGTCCCCGGATCCAGAACTCTCCCATATGCGAAACGTCAAACACACCAACACCATTACGAACGGTTTCGTGTTCCACATTCACCCCTTCAAACTGAACAGGCATCCAGAAGCCGGCAAACTCAACCATCTTTGCTCCCTGCTGCTCGTGGAACTTTGTAAAAGCTGTAAATTTCATAATAAGGATTTTAAAGGTTTCTTCAGCAAAAATAAAAAAAATCCCCAAGCCTTTTCAAGAGAGATTTTTCTTAAAGAAACCGGGTCACATTTCCCTGTGTTTCGGGATTAACCAGTATGGACCAAAATGATCAGTAATGACTGTAACATCCCCGAAGCGATCCCGGAAGCAAGCTCAAAGTTCCGTGGAGAAAAACACACTCACGGCCCTCCTGCCCTGCATCCTTATTTTCTGCACGCTCCTGACCTTTTTGCCTGTCATCCGCAACGACTTTGTCAACTTCGATGATGTCAGGTTAATAACCAGCAATCCATTGGTAATCAATGGAAAAGATGTGCTGGTAAAGGATTTTTTTCTAAAGAACCTGTACAGCCCCCATTATAAACCACTGGTCTTTCTTTCCTGGAACATCGAATGCAGGCTCTTTGGCCTGAACCCGAAAGTTTTCCATCTTAATAATCTTCTGTTGCACATCTGCAATGTCATTCTCCTCTGGTACCTGAGCCGTTTACTCATCACCCGGATCCCATACCGGGGCCGGAAAATGACAGTCCGGGAGCATAACCTGCTCCATAAGGGTCTTCCTTTCCTGATGGCACTCTTGTTCGCGCTGCATCCTCTCCACGTGGAATCCATCGCCTGGGCATCGGAAAGAAAAGACCTGCTCTGCACTTTTTTTTACCTTATGTCACTGATTTTCTACACCCGACAGGGGTTGGCCAAAAAGCCGGTCCTGTTGATCCTCTCGGCTTTGTGCTACCTGTTGGTAATTGGTTCAAAGGCAATGGGGATAACGTTGTTTGCCGTCCTTTTCCTTGTTGACCTGATCATTGATAAAAAATTCTCCGCAGGATATATTTTCGAGAAACTCCCCCACCTGGCAGTGCTTATCACGGCACTGTTTCTCTATGGGTTATTGGGCAACTTCACCGCCTATGCCAATGGTCTGACCGATGGCATCGTGAATGACGGCAGTAAAGCATATCCCACCCATCTGGCCGGTCTGTCACCCGGCTATTTAAGGGTGCTGGTCATCTCCACCAGGATCATGCTCTGGTTGCAGCACATCATCCTGCCGGTCAAACTCTCGCCATTATATATGCAGAAAACCATCGTTGAAATGCTGGGCTACGGGATCCACCTTCTGCCGCTTTTACTGATGGTCATCATTCTCCTGACCCTTCTGTACAGAAAAAAGTCGCCTTACTTGTGCATAGGATTCTTGTTTTTCCTGATCACACTAACCCCTGGTCTGGCCATTGATGAGCGTGGGGTGGGCGTTTACATCCCGGATCGTTATACCTACATCCCCTTGATCGGCATTCTGGCATCAATGACAGGGATTGCAGGTCATTTGATTCTGATGAACACAAAGCTTCGTCCCATTGTTCTGGCAACCTGCCTGTCCGTCATTGTCCTGTACGGTATTTCCTCCCATCGCCTGTGCCATATGTGGAAGAACGGGGAAACCCTGTGGTCACACGTGCTGGACAGGTATCCCGGAGAGGCGGCTGCCTGGAACGGAAGGGGCAATTATTACAACCAAAAAGGAGACACTCTTAAGGCATTGAATGACTTCAACCGGGCCATTGCGCTTGATCCGGCCTGCTACTGGGCGTATAACGGCCGTGCCAGGATCTATTGCAGCAGAGGCGAACTTGACAGCGCGCTGCAGGATTATTTGCTGATCACACGGGTCGATCCCTGGTTCACGGAAGGCTTTACAAACCTTGGCGCCGTCTACGGAATGAAAGGGCAATATGAAAAGGCATTGAAAGCACTGGAAAGGGCGCACCGGCTAAAACCCTCCGATCCTGATATATTGCTAAACCGTGGCGTGACCTACCTGAACCTGAAGGACTATGTTCGCTGTATTATTGATCTGCAAGCCTATCTTCAGTACAAACCAGGCAATGCAGATGTCATCAACACGCTGGGTGTTTGCTATCTTCGACTGGGGCAGGTTGATGAAGCGGTGGCGGAATTTCAAACTGCCCTGCAGCTAAAACCGGACTTTGAAATATGCAAGAATAACCTGCGGCTGTGTCAAAGAGAGGAGAAAGGAGAGAGGAGAAATGAGAAATGAGAAATCATCATTTATTTCTCCTCTCTCCTCTCTCCTCTCTCCTCTCTCCTCTCTCAATGTCCGCCTTTCTGGCAGCACTTTGGAAGTTTTGCATAGGCGGTGGGATCCGCTGGAACGTCATCAGCATCATAACCAATCTTTGAAATGGCTACCCGGATCTTTTCTGGTGTCGTCTTATCAGAATTATAGTGAACAGTTACCGTCTTTTCTTCAACATTCACCAGAACATCTTTCACGCCTTTTTCAAATGATAAATCATTTATAATCCTTTCTTTACACATATCACATTGAAGTGATGTTTTAACGATAATTTTTTCATTCTTCTCCTCCTTCTGAGCATACAAATCTCCTGAAATCATCATAAATAATTCAATAATAATCATTGAAATAACTAATCTGTTTTTCATAATCTGCTTTATTTAGATATGTTTTTACTGTGTGTTATCATTAATCTGCAATCGGCAATCTGCAATCTAAAATCAAAAAACTTTGTGCCTTTGTGCCTTTGTGCCTTTGTGCCTTTGTGCCTTTGTGCCTAAAACTTCACCCTCACCCCCGCATACACCTTCCTGCCCACGATCGGCCCCCAGACCTGGGAGGCGTCAAAGTATTCCCCGAAAGGCTGATCTGCAGCGATGATGGGATCTTTCTGTGTAAAACCGGTCAGGTTCTCCACCCCCACGTAAAGGTCCCACTTCCGGAAGAATTTGGATACCTGCGAGTTCAAAATGACATACACAGGCGATTCCCCCGGTCGCCGATACTCCTCAGGGTTGCCCTGCGTGTCATTAAGACGGCTGTCGCCATTGAGCTGCGCCGTGACATCGAACTGCCATTTGTTCAGATTCGTTTTGTAACTGGCAGTGAATAGTCCTTTGTACCTGTTGACCAATGGTTTACGCAGAAGTTCACCGTCATACGTCGCTTTCACGTCATTCAACCTGTAGGCAACTGTTATGTCAAGCCTGTCCACAGGATTGACCGTGACCTCGATTTGAAGGCTATTGGAATACGATTTCCCGTCGAGGTTATAGAAATAGATATGTTGCCGGTCCCTTTCCATATCCATGATGACCTGGTTCACGAAGCTGGTCCTGTAAAAATCTGCGCTCAGTGTCAGTTCCCTGCTGCCGATCTCGAAATGCCGGTTGACGGATATACCAGCAATCCAGGCAATCTCCTGCTTAAGTGGTTCACTGACGGTAACATATCGGGAAGAGAACAGAATGGATGTATTCTCAGCAAAAATATGGGCCGTACGGGAGCCCCGTCCAGCCGAGATCCGCAGCGTTGTATGCTCATCCGGATGGTATTTCAGATGCAGGCGCGGTGTAAAGAATGTACCGTAGCGCGAATGAAAGTCAACGCGCAACCCTGCCAGCAGAGTGAATTTGTCAGGAACAAGGAATGTATACTCCGTAAATAGTCCCGGAACCACTTCTTTGCTCCGGAAGATACTGTCGTTGTATGACTCATTGAAATCGTCGTAGTTCACGCTCCAGCCTGCGTTGATCTTATGGTCAGCCGTACGGATAAACGTACTGAAAATGAAATTGGAATGCCAGCTCACCTGGTCACCAACGTAGGTGTTCAATCCGGAACGCGTTTGCTGGTCGTGATAAGAGAAGCTGTTAATGAAGCCAAAACTCGTTTCCCTCCGTTGTTCAAAAACCCGCCCGATCTTGGCAAAAGCTTCATAACGTCGGGTATCGATTTCGATTCCATAGACATCCGGCTGTTCCTCCTGAGGAAGGTTCTTGTCGTACTCCATCTGGCCGCTTAACCGGTCTTCGTCGAGGATCTTTGCGCCGAACTGGATATGCCAGGGGGTGGAACCCTGGTATTCCCAGCGGTTGAAAAAGCTGAACTGCCTCACCAGCGGCTGGTCAATGAACGCATCGTGGTTCATGTCCTGCCTCACAAAACGCTCGTCATAATGTCCGAAGACTGCTGTGCTCCAGTGGTCGCTCAGCTTTACAGCCCCGTTTGCGTTGGCTTCCAACCTCCCCATGTGATCTCCGAACAGGTTAAGGTAAAATTTTTCACTGCCGGATGGTTTCTTGTACTCAACATTGATTTGCCCGGTGATGGACTCATAGCCATTCAAGACAGAAGACGCACCTTTGGAAACCTGGATGGACTCCATCCAGGGGCCAGGAACGTACCCGAGTCCAAATGCAGATGCCAGTCCCCTAAGATTGGGAAAATTTTCCGACATCATTTGGGTGTAAATACCTGCCAGCCCAAGCAGTTGAATGGTTTTGGCGCCGGAAACGGCATCCGCATAATTCACATCCACTGATGCGTTCGTCTCAAAACTTTCGGAAAGGTTGCAGCAGGCCGCTTTGAGCAGTTCCCTGCTGGTGATGACCTCGGTGGCGACCGGGTTCATCCTTGATATGTACTTATCAGGTTGCCAGCCGGTTATGATCGTTTCAGGCAGGCTTGTCACTACCGCAAGGATGACATCGACGTATTGCTGGTCCGCTTCAATGGCAAGGGTGTCATTCTGGTAACCCACGTAGCTGATCACTAGCGTATCATTCTTCTGATCAGGCCGGGGAATCTCAAAATACCCACGCAGGTCGGTAGCGCTGCCCTGCAGAGTTTCCAGCCAGTAAACATTTGCCCCGGGCAGTGGATTCTTTTTGCTGTTTTCATCCAGCTCAAAAACCGTCCCCGTAAGATTCTGGGCCCGGAGGGGAAGGGCTGGTTGCGTTGTCAGGACGATTGACAGGAAAGTGATGATCAGGTGTTTCATGGTTATCAGAGGCACAAAGGCACAAAGGCACAGAGGCACAAAGTTTATTTGATTGAAGATTTTTAATTGAAGATTTCGATGGCCGATAGCCGATCGCAGATAGCCAATTGATTTAGCAATCTGCTCGCAGCTGATGAAGCGTGATCAGCAGGAATTTTCCATATGATCGAACAGGAATGGACGAATAATCTTTTACGAAGGTGGTTGACAAGAAAGTAGCTGCAGGATCTTCGGCTGATAAATCAGCAACAGCGACAGAAGTTGGATGTATGGGATTCTGCTTAACCTGGAAATCGAGATCGGTATTCAGTTTGAGGTAGATAAGCTGTGTGGAGCAACATTCTGGTCTGTTCAGATGTTCCTCCGTGCAATCCGTACTTTCATTGCTGCAGCAGGAGGTTGCGTTCGGGGATACCTGACAGCAGGCGGCCTGGTCCTCGCGATGGTCACAGCAGTCTGGCCCGGCAAGGGCAGTAACGTACCGGATACCTTCGCACGAACAGTGATGCAGGTACAGGTTGAATCCACTGACCGACGTCAGCAGTGTCACGGCCAGGAGAATGAACAGGCTATTTTGGAGAAATCGTTTCATTTCTTATACGCCACAAATATAACAGATCAAAACAGAATAAGTTGTTATCAGATTGTTAACATTTTAAAAAACCTGCATATTCCATCACCCCAGGTTGACATAAATGAATAAATCGTTAATTTTGCAATTCTTTTGAAAGCAAGCCAGCATTATCATTTGCGGATGTGGCGGAACTGGCAGACGCGTCAGACTTAGGATCTGGTGCCGAAAGGCGTGGGGGTTCGAGTCCCTTCATCCGCACAGGGGAAAAAAGCTGCTATCGGCGATCGGCGATCTGTAATCGGTTAGCTTGCAGTTTGCAGTTTGTAGTTTGCAGCTTGTCTCCCCTAATGCACAAAATCGTAAAACCCATACCATGAACATCACCCAGGAATCAACCGGTCAGCTTACGGCAACGATCCACATAAACCTTGAAGAAACCGACTATCAGGAGAATGTCGAAAAAACGCTGCGTGAACACCGCCGGAAAGTGACCATGCCGGGTTTCCGCCCTGGCATGGTGCCGTACGGGATGATCAAACGCATGTACGGGAAGGCAATTCTGGCAGAGGAGATCCAGAAGCTGATCAGTGAAAACCTGGAAAAGTACATCAAGGATCATCAGCTGGATATCCTCGGTCAGCCGCTTTCAAGCCAGGAGCGAAACGAAAAGATCGACTTTGAGAACCAGACATCCTTTGATTTCTACTTTGATATTGGCCTGAGCCCTGAAATTGACCTGGAGTTGAACGACAGCCTGGAAGTTCCGTACCATACCATAGCGGTAGATGACAAAATGGTGGATGATTCCGTCAGCGACATACTTCGCCGGCACGGAACCCTGGTGGATACGGAAACCGCCGGGCAGGAAGATACGGTCAGGGGTGAGATCACTGAGCTGGATGAAAACGGGGAGCCAAAACGGGATGGGATAATTCATAACACAATCATTGCAGTGAATTATGTCAAAGATGACAGCATCAGGGAACAGTTCATCGGAAAAGGCAAGGGAGACGTGATCGTTTTCAATCCGCTGACAGCGACGGGTGATGCCGTTGAAACTGCCCAGATGCTCGGGATCAAGAAAGAGCATGCAGAGATCCTTACCTCCGATTTCCGGCTGACGATCGACCAGGTCCAGCGCCTCCAACCCGCGCAACTGAATGAGGAATTATATCAACAGCTCTTTCCCGCGGAAAAAATCGCCACGGAAAAGGAATTCCGTGAACTGCTCCGGAAAGACATCGCCCGGTCGATGACACCGGAAACCGACCAGCAGTTCATGAACGGCGTCATCCGGATGTTGATGGAACGATCGAATATTCAACTGCCCGATGAGTTCCTGAAACGTTACCTGCTTGAAGCCAACGAAAATAAAGCCAGTAAGGACGATATTGAAAGAGATTACGATAAATACGCCAAAAGCCTTAAATGGCAACTGCTTGAAAACAAGCTGATCCGGGAGCACAACCTTGGGGTATCGGAAGAGGAGATCCGCGACTACATCCTGGGCTATTTTAAAGCACGGTACCCGGAGGAAAAACACGAGCACGAACACGGGCACGAACATGAAACCGGACTCGAGGAAGAACCGGCAGCTGAATCCATAAGCCCCGGGGAAAAAGATGACGATGCAAAGTATCGTTCCCTGGTGGATTATGTAATGAAAAACGAAGAGGAAGTCCGTAAGATCAACGACCACCTCTTCGATCTTAAACTGAGGGAACTGTTTAAAAACAAACTGAAGGTCAATTACAGTGAAGTACCTATCAGTGAATTTATTCGTTTGACCGAGGAAACAAAAAATCAAAACACACGCCTATGAACAAGGATGAATTCAGAAAATATGCAGTCGGACACAAGGGAATAAACAGTCTTGCCCTAGATAAATACGCCTCAACAATCGGGAATTACATCTCCCCCACGATCATCGAGGAACGGCAGCTGAACATCGCCACGATGGATGTTTTTTCCCGGCTGATGATGGACAGGATCATTTTCCTGGGTGTACCGATCGATGACTATGTTGCCAACATCATCCAGGCACAGCTGCTGTTTTTGGAGTCAGTGGATTCCCGCAAGGATATCCAGATCTATTTGAACACCCCGGGGGGACAGGTCTATGCCGGGCTGGGCATTTACGATACGATGCAGTACATTGCCCCGGATATTGCCACCATCTGTACCGGGATGGCAGCTTCCATGGGAGCCATCCTGTTATGTGCCGGTACCAAGGGAAAGCGCACCGCGCTGAAGCATGCCCGTATCCTGATCCATCAACCTATGGGCGGCGCACAGGGACAGGCTTCGGACATCGAGATCACGGCGAAGGAGATCCAGAAGATCAAGAAGGAGCTCTACGAGATCATTGCCCTGCATACCAATCAGCCCTTTAAAAAGATCTGGAAAGATTCAGACAGGGATTACTGGATGACGGCTGAAGAGGCAAGGGTCTATGGCATGATTGACGAAGTGCTCATTAAGAACAAGAGCTGAACCGGCGGGGAACCTTAATCATTTTTTTACGTATTACGGATTATGGCCAGGGATTACGAAAAATGCTCTTTCTGCGGCAGGTCAAAGCGCGAGACCAACATGCTCATAGCGGGGATGGATGCCCACATCTGTGATTACTGTGTAGCACAGGCGCAGGCCATCATTGCCGAAGAAATGACCAGCCGAAGCCAGGATCAGATCTCCTCGCTGGAAGTCCACAAGCCGGCAGAGATCAAGGCCTACCTCGACCTGTACGTCATCGGCCAGGAAGAAGCCAAGAAGGTCATCTCCGTGGCGGTCTACAATCACTACAAGCGCATCATGCAGCAAAGGGGTGCCAAGGAGCAGAGTGATGTGGAGATCGAGAAGTCCAACATCATCCTGGTCGGGGAAACCGGTACGGGAAAGACCCTGCTGGCCCGGACCATTGCGCGGTTGCTGCGGGTCCCTTTCTGCATTGCCGATGCAACCGTGTTTACGGAAGCCGGATACGTGGGGGAAGATGTGGAGAGCATCCTCACGCGCTTGCTGCAGGCCGCCGACTATAACGTTGCTGCCGCAGAGCGTGGCATTGTTTTTATCGACGAGATCGACAAGATCTCCCGCAAAAGCGACAATCCCTCCATCACACGCGACGTTTCAGGCGAAGGCGTGCAGCAGGCCCTGCTTAAACTGCTGGAAGGTTCCATCGTTAACGTTCCGCCGCAAGGCGGACGTAAGCACCCTGAACAAAAAATGATCGCAGTCAATACGCAGGACATCCTTTTCATTGCCGGCGGAGCGTTTGACGGTATCGATAAAAAGATCGCCTCCCGGCTCCAGACCAACCTGATCGGCTATAACGTCAGCAAAGAAAAAGAATCCATTGACCGCGATAACATCTTGCAGTACATCGCCCCCCCGGATCTGAAAAGCTTTGGTCTGATCCCGGAGATCGTCGGACGGCTCCCGGTGATTACCTACCTTAACCCGCTCGACAGAGAATCTTTGCGCCGCATTCTCACAGAGCCGAAAAATGCGATCATCAAGCAATTCGTTAAGCTCTTCGAAATGGATCACATCCGGCTGACCTTCGAGGAAGCCGTTCTGGATTATATCGTGGATAAATCAATTGAGTTCCGGCTGGGTGCCCGTGGTTTGCGTTCCATTCTTGAGGCCATCATGACCGATGCCATGTTCGAATTGCCTTCCGACAAATCAATCCGGCAACTCAATGTCACAGCAGCCTATGCTGAAGAAAAGCTCAGGAAGACGAATCTATCCCGCCTGAAAGTGGCATAAAAATTGGTAATCCTGTCCTAATAATCTTTTTTAGTGTCAAATGAAGAGATCACTCTTTTTTCTTTCAATGGCAATGATCATTGTAACAACAGGTTACGGACAGGGAACCAAACAACTTATTGCCAGGGCAACCGTTGAAAATGGCGATACGATCATCGTGATGAACCTGCCCACTGTTTTTATTTATGCTGACTATGCGTGGGGCCGCAAGCATCAGAAACTAATACGAAATATCCGGAAAGTTTACCCCTATGCGCATCTGGCCGGTCAAAAACTCAATGAATACAGCGTGATCCTGGCCGCTGCCACCGATGAAAAACAGGTCAAAGAGATCACTCAGCAGGCTGAGGAAGACCTCAAGAAACAATACAAGCAAGAACTTGAAAAGCTGACCATTTCACAGGGCAAAATCCTGATCAAGCTGGTTGACCGCGAAACAGGGCACTGCACCTATGAACTGGTGCAGGAATTGCGCGGTGAGTTCAGGGCCTTTTTCTGGCAATCCTTCGCACGCATCTTCGGCTATAACCTTAAGACAGACTATGATCCGCTTGGAGAGGACCGCGACATAGAAGAGATCGTCTGCCTGATAGAAAAAGGACTCCTATAATTGAGAGGAGAGAGGAGAGAGGAGAGAGGAGAGAGGAGAGAGGAGAGAGGAGAAATGAGATATATTTAATTTAATTTATTTCTCATCTCTCCTCTCTCCTTTCTCCTTTCTCCTCTCAGAATCATTTCCCCCTACCCTGAATTACGATCATTACTGTGTAAATCAGTATCTTAAGGTCCGTTGCGATGGACATGTTTTCGATGTAAAGGATGTCGTATTTGAGTCGTTCGATCATCTGTTCTACGTTTTCCGCGTATCCGTACTTCACCTGCCCCCAGGAGGTTATGCCGGGTTTTACCTTGTGAAGCACGCGGTAATGAGGGGCGCGCTTCACGATCTGGTCAATGAAGAACTGCCTTTCAGGCCGCGGCCCCACCAGACTCATATCACCGATGAGCACGGAATAGAACTGGGGAATCTCATCCAGGCGAACCTTGCGCATGAACTTGCCAAAGGATGTGATACGGGAATCGGATTTCGATGAAAGCATGGGAGTACCCTTTTCTGCATCGCGTAACATTGAACGAAACTTATGCATGCGAAATGGTTTGCCATGCAACCCGATCCGCTCCTGAGAATAAATGATGGGACCAGGAGAGGAAAGCAGGACACCTATGGCCGTAAAAATGTAAAGAGGGCAGAGCAGCGTCATCGCCAAAAGTGCCACTGCAATATCCATGATCCGTTTGATCGACACCTGCCAGGCGGGCATAAGCTCCGTGGTAACCTGAATCAGCGGAGCGCCCCAGATGGCCGAGGTCTTGACAAATCCCATCAGAATGTCACGCATATCCGGGATGATCTTGATAATGACCCCGGTTTCCCCCAGCAGGGAAATGATGTCATCCACACTGTCCTTTTCAGAACGTTCATTGGCAATGATCACCTCCTCAATCTTATTTTGCCGGATAATTTCCCTGAGATCCCCTATGTCACCCATACAGGGTAGGATGCCCGTCAGATGGTCGGGTTTGTCACCGGAGATCCGAACAAATCCGTTGAACCTGTTACCGCTTGATTTTACCTGGTTCTCCACGTCGTGGTAGATATTCACCGCATTCTTCCTGCTCCCAATGAGAAGGGTATTGAACCCGATCTTCTTGTTATGGATCCTGCGTACCGTTATGGTCGTCAGGATCAGCCGGAAAAAATACGTCAAGCAGAAATGCAGCCCGTACAACACCAGAAAAGATTGGTAATAGGTCCGGTAGGAAATGATCAAATCGTCGAGGATGAAGGCAAAAAAGATGCAAATGGCCCCCACCAGCGTGGTCAGCAAGGTCTGACCGAGTTCGTGCAACCGTGATTTTCTGTAAACATCCTTGTAGGCGCCGCTGAGAATGTACAGGATCAGCCAGAAAAGCGGTATGATGACAATACCCAGGTAAAAATTCGGATCCGAAAAAATAAGGTCAGGTTCCTTAAAAACATACGCATAAAATGAATATTTTCTGTAAATAAAGAATAAGCTCCATGCCAGGACTGCTGCAATGAAATCAGCAATCACATATTTTGCAACCTGTGCTTTCTTGCTCATCGTCTCCCCTATTTATGGATCAGTTTCACATTATCGATCAGGATCAGCGACGCCTGCAGCTCATCCGGTTTTTGGGCTGAAAAAAATACATTAAAGCTAATAGCCGTCGTATACGTACTGACAGCATTTCTCAGGCTGACATAGATCTTTTTCCACTCGTCGGTCTCATTCAGGATAACGACAGGAGCCAGGGTGGATTCCGTCAGAAAATTGACCATCAGCCCAACCACAACTTCCGTATTGGTCCTGAAGTCCATCTCAAGGTAGACTTCGGTGCCCTGACCGGGAAGATCAAAGGCCTGGGAGGAGTAACCTTCGTAAAAGAACCGCTCGCTGTCCAGCGAAACCTTTCCGGAGTACTCCTGCTCAAAGACTTCCCCGGGTTGAGAGGTGACGGTCAATGCCGTATCGCTCCTGCTTGAGCTTTGGACCGACACAGTGGCGTCCTCAAAATCTTCGAGCCAGACGAATGAGCAGAAATCAGCATATTTAAAAGAAGGCCGTATGTCAAGAATACTGTCCCTGACCAGATTGACCTGTGTCCTGAAATCCGTATAAAACGGGTACTCGCCCCTGGTTTCGGCGATTCCGTTCACCTTGATCCCTGCCCGGATCAGGAGTGTCCAGGCCCCCTCTTTCAGCACGGGGAATGTTACCGGTAGTTCAAAGGCACCGATGAATTCCTGTTTTGTCTGGTCTTCAACATAAACCCAGATATCGGTGATCTGGTGCGACAGCGAACCATGCAGGTATTGATTCGAAGGATCGGGAAGCAACACAACCTCGTTGACGCTTATATATGAAGGAATGAGCGAATCATCATCCTGGTTACAGGACACCAGCCAGGGGGTTGTTGCTGCAAAGATCGCCACGCAAAGGGCTCTGAATGAAGCCGTTGATGAAATTCTTGTCCTGTTCATAGGCTGATGGAGGCGTGGTTGATCTTATCCATGATCCGGTGTGCGATCTCAAGTGCGTTGTAACCATCAATGATGGTCACAGGAGGAGGGGTGTCATTGATAATGGAAAGTGCAAATGTTTCCAGTTCGTACCGGATAGCATTGACCGGTTTGATTTCCGGTTTTTCAATCAGCAACTCCCTTGAGCCCCTGTCAGCACCCAGGTCGATCACCATGGCCAGGGGATGGGTGTTTGCGGGGTCCATATCCCTCATGCGGATGATCTCCAGTGATTGTTCCAGAAAGTCAACCGAGATATAGGCATCACGCTGAAAGAAGCGTGATTTTCGCATTTTCTTCATGGAAATCCGGCTGGCCGTAAGATTGGCCACACATCCGTTGTCAAACTCCAGCCGCGCGTTGGCGATGTCGGGCGTGTCGCTTAAAATGGGCACTCCGCTGGCACTGATCTTTTGCACGTTCGACCTCACGACGCTCAAAACAATGTCAATGTCGTGGATCATCAGATCCAGAACCACGGGTACGTCCGTACCCCTGGGATTGAAAGGTGAAAGCCGGTGTGTTTCGATGAACATAGGGCTCTGGATGAATGGGCGGGCCGCCAGGAAAGCAGGATTGAAGCGTTCAACGTGACCCACCTGCACTTTGACATTGGCCTCCCGGGCTATTTTGATCAGCTCCATGGCTTCCCACGGAGTGGTCACGACCGGTTTTTCAATGAAAACATGTTTGGATTGCTTCAGCGCCAGGGAAGCACACTGAAAATGACTGACCGTGGGCGTGACAATGTCAATGACATCCGACTGCGCGATCAATTCCTCCAGCGACATATACGGCTTAACTTGAAACTCCCCGGCAACTTCTTTCGCATTCGACTCATCCGGGTCATAAAATCCCAGCAGATCATACTTATCAATCTCACGGATACACTTCAGGTGGATCTTCCCAAGATGTCCGGCACCCAGAACACCAATCTTCAGCATGTTTATAATTTTTTACAAATGTACCTTTTTGCTCCTTGAAATTAGTAAATTCGCCCAAAAAATGTCAATCCTGCCCGGTTATGATCGATTCCTTCAAGCACCAGGGACTGCGCAAACAACTGATCGAACTTATTCGGCGCAAGGGAATACGTGATGAAAGAGTGCTGCAGGCCATGGAAAGCGTCCCCCGTCATTTTTTCTTTGATTCCTCTTTTCACTCCTTTGCCTATGATGATAAACCGTTCCCCATCGGTGCAGGGCAGACGATCTCTCAACCCTATACCGTAGCCTTCCAGACCGAATTACTCGACGTCCGCAAAGGAGACAAAATACTGGAAATTGGTACCGGTTCGGGTTACCAGGCCTGGATCCTGTCAAAAATGGGGGGACGTGTTTATTCCATCGAACGCATCAAGAGCCTGTACCTGAAAACCAAGGCCTTCCTGCCAACCATCGGCTGTACGCATGTCAAGGTCTTTTATGGTGACGGCTATAAAGGTTTGCCGGCCTATGCTCCTTTCAATAAGATACTGATCACCGCCGCAGCCCCCTATGTTCCCGACGCTCTCATCACTCAGCTCACCGTCGGCGGGATCCTGGTCCTGCCCCTGGGAAACTCCGATGTGCAGATCATGACAAGGATCATCAAGGCTCCCGATGGCAGTTACAAAACGGAAGACCACGGATATTTCAGGTTCGTGCCGCTGCTGGAGGATAAGGAGGATGACCAGGGGAACCTTTACAACTAGGCATTCAACTTATTTTTCACCGCTGAGGCACAAAGGCACAAAAATCATTGATCCTTCCTGGGAAGAGAATGGTAAAAGAGCTCGTGAATCCCTGTACGTAACTGTTGATCAATCAGTTTGTTGTTGGAGATATCAGGATACACGCGGTTTGACAGGAATACATAGGCCAGGTTATTCTCAGGATCAGCCCAGATATAGGTACCGGTGAATCCTGAATGGCCAAAACTACTATCCGAAGTGCTCGGGCACGCCGGACCGTTTGTAAGCCTGTCAGTTTCCGGTTTATCGAATCCAAGTCCCCGCCTGTTATTGTTCAAAGGGAACTGATAACGGGTGAATTCCTCGATGACCTCCGCATCAAGGTATCTTTTCCCTCCGTACTCGCCTTTCTGAAGAAGCATCTGAAGGATGACAGCCAGGTCACTGGCATTGGAAAACAATCCTGCGTGGCCCGAAACGCCACCCAACAGAGCCGCACCCTGATCGTGAACATCACCGTGCACCAGGCAGTGCCGGAACTCCCTGTCGAACTCGGTCGGAACGATTCGGGAGAGCGGGAACCGGTCCCTTGGACGAAAGGTCATCGTCGAAAGTTCCAGCGGCGCATAGAAATACCGGTCTACATAATCCTCAAACGGTATGTTCGTCACGTTCTCAATGATCTGGAACAGAAGATAAAAACCCAGGTCACTGTACTTGTAGCCTTGACTTTTCAGCAGGTCTGACCTGACAATCGAATCAAAGATCATATTGGAATAGTCCCTGTGGATGTAAAGTCCCTCACAGACCCGTACGGGAAACTCTTCCGAGATCGTATGGCTGAAAACGCTGGTATCGGGCAGCCCGTCCTTCAGAAGGCTTCTGTAGAACGGTATCCAGGGAACGAATTGTGCCTGGTGTGCCATCACATCACGAATGATGATCTGGCTCTTATCCGTACCCCTCAAATAGGGCAGGTACTCTCCCAGCATATGGTCAATGTCGATCTTGCCCTCCTGGTAGAGTTTCATGACCGCCAGGGTCGTTGCCAGAGGTTTGGTCAGTGAGGCAAGGTCATAAAGATCCGTCGGCTGCACCTTACGGTCGCCATCATACGTGTGGTATCCAAAACATTTGTCGTAGAACACCTTCCCGTCTTTCATCGCGAGTACCTGGCAACCGGGGAATACCTTTTCCCGGATCGCCTGTGCCAATACAGAGTCAATCCTGCGCAGCGTGTCCAGGTCAATGCCCAGTTCCTCAGGTTCAACATACGTTATCTTGCCGTTCGCAGCCGTGCTCAGTCCGGTCTGGACAGGGAATTGTCCTGAAGCAGAGACCGGCAACTTACCCCTGAACGGCAGGCTGCCAAAGATCATCTGCGCTGTGATCTCCTGTGCGGCGATTCCGTCCTGATAAGCCACAATCATACCCGAAATGTTATCGAGATCCCTGACAGAAGATAAATAGTACGGATGACCAAATACGACCAGAATGACCGGTTTTCTTTTGGTTAGGGTCTGAAGGACAGTAAGTACCTGATTAGTAAGGTTCTTGTTCCAGGCCGACAGGTTATGCAGTCCGACGATGACCGCGTCGCAGGTAGGCAGGTTGCGTATGAGCGGATCATTCAGCGAGAGAGCTGAACCTTCCGGAAGGACAAAATGTTCCACATCCGCATAGTGATCCATCATCCGTTGGAAAGCGGTGATCCTGGAAGCGCCGATGCTCAGGGAAGCCAGGTGAAGATCGCTGAGATTGTTCAGTGGAAGCATTGTATCGGGATCCCAGACAAGAGTGACCCCTTCTCTGTAAACGGCCCGTTCGATCATTACGTTCTCAGGGCCGTTCAACCGGTCGTTCAGTCCTGTGATGACTAAAGGCTGATATTGGCTGAGTCCTGCCCTGTACTTGTACTGCAGGATCTTCCTGCAGTGTCCCTCGATCATTTCCAGCGTTACCTCGCCATCCTTGAGAGCCTTCAGGATTCGGCTGATGGCCAGGGGCACATCAGCAGGCAGCACCAGCAGGTCGTTGCCTGCCTGAAGTGCCTTCAGTTCCACCTCCCCACCCGGAAAAGCGCCGGTGACACCTTTCATATCCATGGCATCTGTCAGGATCAATCCGTTAAATGTAAGAGAATTACGTAATAAGCCGGTAACGATCTTTTCAGAAAGTGTAGATGGAATCCCCGATGATGTGTCGATCTGCGGAATGGAAAGGTGGGCAACCATTGTTCCCTCCAGGCCGTGGTGTATCAGTTCGCGAAATGGGTACAATTCCACCGTATCGAGCCGCTGCCGGGTATGAGGTATGACCGGCAGGGTGTGATGCGAGTCGGAGTCCGTATCCCCGTGCCCGGGGAAGTGCTTGGCCACGGCAATGACGCCGTTGTCCTGCAGACCGTTCATATAAGCGATGCCTTTCCGCGCGACATTGGACCGGTCTTCCCCGAACGAGCGAATATGGATGACGGGATTGGCGGGGTTGTTATTGATATCCACCACCGGCGCCAGGTTCATGTGGACGCCGATGCTTTTCAGCTGCCGTGCAATTGCCGCTGCCATAAGAGCTAAGGGTTCCTCGGTGGTCATGGCGCCGAGGGTCATCTGATACGGAAAGCTGAATGTGCTGTCGAGGCGCATGCCCAGTCCCCATTCGGCATCCAGTGAGACGAGCAGCGGTATGCGGGAAATTCCCTGGTAGAAGTTGGTGAGCTGGGCCTGCCGTACCGGTCCACCCTGGAAGAAGGTCACCCCTCCGATGCCATAGTTGCGCACAAGGTCAGCGATGGCATTGATGTGATCCTGATCCCTGTTGGAATAAGCCCGTACGCTCATCATCTGTGCAACTTTTTCCCCGGGTGTCATCGTCGAAAGGACCGAATCCACCCAGTGCTGTTCCGAAGGTGATGCGAACCAGGTGGTTTGGGCGGTGGAGGACTGGGAAAGTGCCATCAGGAGTGCACTGAATAAAAGCGACAGGATGTTATGGGATCTAAGATTCATACAGGTCAGGTTTGGTGCAAAGGTAGGAAAATTTTACCCACCCCCTCGAGTCGTACCCACCCCCTCAATCCCCCTCCCTGCGGGCAGGGAGGGGGAGGAATGAAAAATTTAATACCTTCCCTGCTGCCATTCTACGAAATATTGTAATTTGCAGACCGTTATTATATTAAACCTCATTTTGCTGTGATGAAGCTGGCCCGGTATGTTCTGGTTCTTATTTTAACACTTTCGGCAATGGTGTGCTGGCCGCAGCAAACTCAGCCCGGACAGGAATTACCAAAACCCACGACCAGGATACTGTTCGTATTTGACGCTTCCCAGAGCATGTACGGGCAGTGGCAAAGCGCTGAAAAGATCAAGATCGCCCGTGAACTGATGATCCACATCCTCGACAGCCTGAGGACCACCCCGAATCTGGAGATGGCCCTGCGTGTCTACGGGCACCAGAAGCCATACCCGCCGCAGGATTGTGACGACACCAGGCTGGAGGTGCCCTTTGGGCAAAATAATGCCGGAAAGATCATCAATGTGCTGAAAACACTCATTCCAAAAGGAAGCACACCCATTGCCCGTGCACTGGAACAGACACAAAACGACTTTTACCCCTGCGATAATTGCAGGAACATCATCGTGCTGATCACCGACGGCATTGAAGAGTGCGGTGGAGATCCCTGTGCCGTTTCACAGGCTCTCCAGAAGAATGGCATCGCAATGAAACCTTTCATCATTGGCATAGGCAGGAATTTCCGGAGTGACTTTGAATGCGTGGGGACCTATTATGATGCCTCCAATGAAGAAGAATTCCAGAGTGCCCTGAACATCGTCATCTCACAGGTCCTGAATTCAACAACAGCACAGGTCAACCTGCTCGACACGCAGGGCAACCCGACGGAAACCAACGTAAACATGACCTTCTACGACCACGTTTCAGGGCAGGTGAAGTATAACTTCATCCACACCATTAACAACAAAGGTCTTCCCGATACGGTCAGAATTGACCCTTTGCTGACCTATAACCTGGTGGTCCACACGCTTCCCCCGGTCACGCTCGACAGCATCAACCTGACCCCGGGCAAACATACGATCATTGCACTGGACGCTCCGCAGGGCACACTGGATCTGCGGGTCGGAAAAAACGACCGGACGATCAAGGACCTGTACTGCATCGTGAGAAAGGCAGGAGATATGCAGACACTCAACATTCAAACTTTCGGCGTCCCATCGAACTACCTGACCGGCCTGTATGACCTGGAAGTACTTTCTCTCCCGCGCATCCACATCAAAAATGTTTCCATCAGGCAAAGTCATAACACCCAGGTGGAGATCCCACAGCCCGGCATCCTGGTCGTGTCGAAATCCGTCAATGGGTACGGAAGCCTCTATCTGGAAGACGGAAATGAGTTGAAGTGGATCTATGAACTGAAAGAAAACAAACTGCAGGAATCGCTCGTCCTGCAACCTGGAAGTTACCGGATCATCTTCCGGTCAAAGTACCTCAACCAGACACTCTACACGATCGAGAAAAAATTCAGGATCGAACCGGGGGTGACGTTGAATCTCAAGATCTACCAGGCTTACTGAGTATGACAGATACCGAGCTTCTTTCTCTTATACGCAACCAGCAAACGAGCCGCTACGGTTTTTCGCTTCTGGTGCAGCAGTACCAGAAGCAGCTGTACGGACATATCCGCCGGATGGTGATGGACCACGAGGATGCCAACGACCTGGTGCAGGAGGTCTTTATGAAAGTGTGGAAAGGGCTGGGAACGTTCAGGGAGGATTCCACCCTGTCCACTTGGTTGTACCGGATCGCCACGAATGAATGCCTTAGCTTCCTTAGGAAAAAAAGGCTGCAAACGGTGTTGCCTATGCTGGAGCCCTTCCGGCAAAAAGCCGAATCCCTGGCCGATGATCCCTTTTTTACCGGTGACCAGATCCAGCTGAAGTTGCAAAAAGCGTTGATGAAGCTTCCGCCCCGGCAACGGCTCGTGTTCAACATGCGCTATTACGATGAGATGCCGTATGAGGATATTTCGGCAATACTGAAAACATCTGTTGGTGCGCTGAAGGCCTCCTATCACATTGCTGCAAAAAAAATTGAGGATTCACTGAAAAAGGATTAAACCCCGGGGAAGATCCAATGTCTAACAAAGAAATGAAGAATTCAGAAGACAAGGCCATTTTGAGGAAAGAGGACAAGGATGAAAATCCGTATCCGCTCCTTGAAGGATTGCGCGGAAAAGATCCGTTCGCTGTCCCGGAAGGTTATTTCGACCGGCTTCCTGCTGAAATACTGGATAACATATCCGAAAAAGATGATACCGGGAGGGATGTCATCCGGACGGTCATTGAATGGAAATGGCCCTATAAGGTTGCGCTGGCCGCATCCGTGATCTTCATCGCATTTACGATCGCCTACATTGCACAGCGACCTCAACCCCTACAGCCGCTGATCAGTGAACTTCAACAGATCACCGCAAGGGAGCTGATGGAGTTCGACGGCTACCTGGTGGACCTGGACGAATCCCTGTTTGACGACTGGATCGCCCAAAAGGGAGAGCAAGTCAGCGCCGAAATGCTCTCCATGGAAGGGCTTGACGAACTGACTAGCGATGATATCGAAGAGTACCTGCTCTCTGCGTACGCACCGGAGGAATTGATGATTGAAGAACCATACTGAAACTTAACCAACAACAGATAAAATAAGATGAAACGAGCCTTTTTAACCGCAATGCCCGGCCTGTTTTGCCTGGCGTCATTCTTACTGACCGTCACCGTTGCCGGTCAGACCAGCGACAAACCCGACACCAGGCGGGAGGTCGTACAGACACACAAGATCGCATTTATGACGGACCGGCTATCCCTGACCCCGGCGGAAGCCGAGCGGTTCTGGCCGGTTTACAACGAATACCAGGACAAACGCGAAATGGTCATGAAAGAAATGTTCAAAGGTTATGACATCCGGGGCCTGGACATTGATGCGCTGACAGACGAAGAAGCAACAGAGATCGCTGATAATCAGATCATTAAATCACAGAAACTCCTGGATGTCCAGAAAGAGTATTACATTCATTTCAAGGAAGTTCTTCCGATCAAGAAAGTACTGAAATTGTACCAGGCTGAAAAGGATTTTCAGCACGAGCTGCTTCGGAAGATCCGTGAGGACCGGTCACCCAGGGTACCGCAGCAACCTGAACAGCGGTGGTAAAAGTTCCTATTGGTTCTTCTTCCACGCTTCATAATCCCCCGCCAGACTGACGGTGGTCTCATCGGGCTGTGTCACCCCGGTAGTCACCGTCATCAGGGATAATCCCTCGGGCCAGAAGACCACCGGCATAGCGTCGCCTCCGAAATCACCGTTGGAAGCAATGAAGGTCTCCGTATCGAGGAACGAACCGATGTTCAGCATAAATGGGCCGGCCGACTTGTAGCGGAACAGTTTCACCGCCGACAGGTCGTTGAATTCCATGACGAGCTTTCCGCACAGGACACCGTTTTCCACGAACAGCTGTTTATCGACGAGTACTGCATCGGGATAATCCGTTTCAATGGTCTCACCGTAGAGGTAATTGGTTAGCAGCCCTTCAAAATCTTCGCCGGAAACATCCAGGGTGTCGTCCATCACCGACATGATGTTGATGTATTTGATGGTAAGTTTCCCCGAATTCGTGCCCGTGAGCTCAAAGGTGTACTCTTTCTGTTCAACCGTAAGGCATCCGCTGAGAGTGAAAACAAGGAGTGCGATAAGCATGAGAAGAAAGCCTGTTTTTTTCATGGGGAGGAATTTAAATTAAGATTGTAATTTTGATGGATCAAAGGTAGTGAAAATTTTCAATACCTATACCCCTCCCCCGTCCCCTCCCCTGCGAGCAGTGGAGAGGTGCCGGAGCAGGGTACATTGATCAGACTTAGATGAACGATATAATCAGTGAATTGACTCAAAATATCCTCGATACCAGCTGGATCGAGTATGTTGCCGTCATCTTCGGGATCCTCAGCGTATGGTATGCCCGGAAGGAGAACATCCTGGTCTACCCTGCCGGCATCATCAATGTGCTGATCTTTGTCTACTTGTGTTACGATGCCGGCCTTTACGCCAATATGGGCATCAACGTGTTTTATTTTGGGATGAGCGTTTATGGCTGGTACGCCTGGACAAGGAAAGATGCAAATGAAAAGGTGCTTGCCATTTCACGTTGCAGCCTTCCTTATGGTGTGGTCATGATGGCCCTGCTGATCATTTTTTTCTTCCTGCTCCGGTATGTCCTGATGCACCATACGGACAGCACGGTTCCCGGCATTGATGCCTTTACCACGGCCATTTTCATCATTGGCATGTGGCTCATGGCGCGCAAGAAGGTTGAAAACTGGATTGCCTGGATCATCGGGGACGTCATTTGCATTCCACTGTACGCCCACCAGGGGCTCATCTTTTCCAGTCTTCAGTTTTTGATCTTTCTGGTCATTGCCATCCTTGGTTTCATTTCGTGGCGCCGGAAGCTACGTTCAGCAGACATCAGATGATGCGGCGCATTTCCATCACCGGTCCCGAGTCGACAGGCAAGTCGATGCTGGCGCAGCAGCTTGCCGGGCGTTATCATACAGCCTATGTACCCGAGGCAGCAAGGTCGTATCTGGCTTCACTCGGGAGGTCCTATTCCTACGATGATCTTTTGCTCATCGCACGGGAGCAATACCGTCTTGAGCAGGAGATGGCCAGGAAGGCCAACCGCTACTTGTTCTGCGACACGGATTTCATTGTGCTGAAGATATGGAGCATCGACAAGTTCCAGCGGTGTGATCCGTGGATCCAGGAGATGGTGCTGCATCACCGGTACGATCTTTACCTGCTGATGGACACCGACCTGTCGTGGGAGCCCGATCCGCAGCGCGAGGATCCCGACAGGAGGGAATTTTTATTCAGCCTGTACCAGGCGGAACTTGACAAATTGGGGGTAGATTATTACATTATTTCAGGGATGCAGGAGGAGCGCGTAAGGAATGCGGTGCGGGTGATTCCCGCTTTGCAATGACAGGCTTCCCGCTACCCTTTAAGCACTCCCCTCTTAATCCTGGCCACATGCCCCCGCCCTAACGCTTTAATTTCACAGCCAAGCTCGAAATACCGCCTGATCTGTGCATCTGTCAGAATGCCAAATCCGTCAATGACTGCCACCGGCCCACCTGCCCAGGCAACGATATCATCGGGATTAAGGTTAAGGTAATGTTTGTGCGGCACAGCGAGGATCACTGCAGCAACGCCTTTCAAGGCTTCAGGAAGGTCCTTCTGGACGGTGATGTCCTTCAGCTTTTCCTGGTTCAAAAAGAACCGCTTCCAGCTTGATCCCGATGCCGGGTATTCATCTTGCTTTTCGAGCTCAAACCAGTGGTCCACATATGGATCATGGACGCTAACCTCAGCGTTCATTTCAGTGAGCTTGCGTACCACCAGCTCGCTGCCGCTGTACCGTGTATCGCCCACATCCTGTCGATAACTGGCGCCGCAAAGCAGCACCTTCAGTCCGGCGATGTGACGGCCCATGTTGCGCAGGGCATCCCGGGTAAGACTGGCCACGTGGAGGGAACGGGTGTCGTTGATGTCAATGGCAGTTGGTGTAACCCGAAAGATCTTGTCACCATCGTCAAAACCCAGGATGTGTTCGTAGGCCCAATAGCCCAGCCCGCCGTCCTTGGGGAGACAGTAGCCTCCGATGCCGGGGCCGGGGAAGATGATGTTGCTATGGGTTGGGCGTATTTTGATCGCATTGATCACCTTGATCAGGTCAACGCCGTTGCGCTCGGCAAAGAGGCTCCACTCATTCAGGAAAGCGAGAATGGTTGCACGATAGGAATTCTCCACAATCTTGGTGGTTTCCGATTCGATGGGACGGTCCATCACCGTCAGGGGAAAGTCGCGGGTGTTGAGCACCTCACGAAGGAACTTCTCAACGCGCTGACGGGCCTCGTCATCGCAGCCTGAACAGACACGCCAGAAGTCACGGATGCTCGATACGTAATGTTTCCCTGGCATCACCCGCTCAAAGCTGTGGGCCAGCAGAGGAACGTCCTTGAGGCCCCGGTCACGGAACGCTGTCTTCAGGATGGGCCAGGCAACGAACTCGGTCGTACCGGGTGCCACGGTGGTTTCAATTAACACCAGGCAACCGGGTTGTATCTTTTTGCCGATGGTACGAATCGTGTCTTCCAGGGCGGTCATGTCGGCTTCACCGGTGCGCATGTTGCCCAGCTCCTTCTTGACGAAGTCGCACTGAACATCAACCACCACGCAGTCGGCAAACTGCAGGCAATCGTCGTTGAAGGTGGCGCTCATGGTTTTGTCATGAACGACGCAATGGTCTATCAGCACGGCCACTTCGGGATCCTCGGCCTTGACCGGAGAGATGCCTTTATTGATCATCGGGATCTTCCAGAAGGAACGCGTGCTCGGCCGCTGGCAGCCGATCACGAATTTGGTCTTACGGCCCGAAGCATCAGTGGTATTTGCCACAATGGCGGCCATCACCACGCCGACAAAGCCCAGGCCCATGACGACAACGATCTCCTTGTTATCCTCCCGGGCATCTTTGACCAGTTGTTCCAGGCGGGAGAACTCGGATTGGTAATCGGATCCGACAGGGAGAGGGAATTTTTGTCCCTCCGGAGAAACTGAATATAGTAATGTATCGTGCATAAGAAGCGATGTTGATTTTTAAGGATACGTTTTAATTTTAAAGAAGGCAACAAAAGTAAAAATTAATACAAATCATCCTGACTCCTTTAGTTTAAACGAAGATACGTATTTTTACAAAAAAGAACGCCATGATATCCCAGCGCGAACTATTTTTCCGGCACGTCGGGCTGCCTTCCCGCAGGCCTCTGGCTTTGGAGATCGAACGGGCGGAGGGCATCTACCTGTACGATACGGAGGACAGACGGTATGTCGACCTGGTTTCGGGCATATCCGTGAGCAACCTCGGTCACCGGCATCCCGTTGTCATAAGAGCCATTGAAGATCAGCTCGGAAAGTATATGCACCTGATGGTGTACGGCAAGTACATACAGTCCCCGCAGGTAAAGCTCGCCACACGGCTCGCCGACCAGCTACCTGAGGACCTGAAGACCTGCTATTTCGTCAATTCCGGCAGCGAGGCCATCGAGGGTGCCCTGAAGCTGGCCAAGCGATACACCGGCCGAACGGAGATCATTGCTTTCAGGAATGCTTACCACGGCGGCACGCAGGGAGCGCTGAGCATCCTGGGGCACGAATCGCTCAGGAACGCCTTCCGGCCTTTGCTACCCGATATCCGTATGCTGACCTACAATTCGATCACCGATCTGGACAGCATTTCGGAACGAACGGCCTGCGTGGTGGTGGAGCCCATCCAGGCCGAAGCGGGGATCATTCTTCCCGTACCCGGTTTCCTGCAGGCACTCCGGGCGGAATGCAGCCAGACGGGAGCCCTGCTGGTCTACGACGAGATCCAGATGGCTTTTGGCCGGACCGGCAAATTATTCTGCCTGGAGCACGAAGGCATCGTTCCCGACATCCTTTGCCTGGCCAAGAGCCTGGGCGGCGGGATGCCGCTGGGAGCCTTTGTTTCATCACGTGAGGTGATGCAATCCCTGTCCTGTGATCCCGAACTCGGTCACATCACCACCTTCGGCGGGCACCCGGTATGCTGCGCTGCAGCCCTGGCCAGCCTGGAGGTGCTGACATCCGGAGATCTCATCCGGCAGGCACAATCCAAAGGGGAACTTTTTTATCAGCTTTTGAACGATCATCCCCTGATAAAGGAGATACGGTTTAAGGGATTGATGATGGCGGTGGAGCTTGGTGATGAGGAAATTACGAATAAGGTTGTGCATTTGTTAGCGCAGAATGGTTTAGTCGTTGACCAGTTTCTTTTTCGCCCCGCTGCATTCCGCATCGCACCGCCTTTGATCATTGAAGAAAATCAAATCAGGGAAGTCTGTAAGGTTATTTTGGAGTGTTTGGATGAAGTTGGATCTCGATATTGAAATATTTCAATGTTTTAACATTTGTCCATTCATCTTATTCTTAGACCTCTTACTTTTCTTTGTCTTGAAACAAAGAAAAGTAACAAAAGAAAATTCAAGGCTGCTTGAAAATTGCCTGAAATCCAGTTCGTGTCGCTAAAATTCAGGAACTCACTCGCTCCGCTCGTTCAAACAGCCTGAATTTTTTAACGCTCCACTCACTGAATTTCCGGGCGGCAATTTTCAAGAGGCCGGTCCTTTTTTTCTTTTGTATTTGTATTTAAAACGGCCTTGGACTTCGCAGGCGGGGTACCCACACGGCGAAAATGACGTGGCCGAAGGGCAAATGAAAATATGTTTGAGCCCCGACTGAAAGGAGGGGCGAGTTTATTTTCATTTAGTCATTGAGCCGTATGTGGGTCGCCGAGAAGTCCAGCCTTGAATTTTCTTTTGGTACTTTTCTTTGTTCCAAGACAAAGAAAAGTACATGCTTAAAAATAAACTCTTCCCATTAATTGCAACAAAGTAAAGAAAAGCAAGTAAAAAAGGAATAGATAATTTTGCAGAATGAACGAAAAAGAAAAAACCTATATGCGCGAGGCGCTGCGCCTTGCCAAAGAAAACGTCACAACCGGTAAAGGCGGCCCGTTCGGGGCCGTCATCGTCAAGGACGGCACCATCATCGCCCGCGCCGCCAACGCCGTGGTCCGCACCAACGATCCCACGGCCCACGGCGAGATCGTCGCCATCCGCAAGGCCTGCGCCAAACTCGGCACCTTCCACCTCGACGATTGCGAGCTCTACACCAGCTGCGAGCCCTGCCCGATGTGCATGGGCGCCATTTACTGGGCGCGCATTCCGCGCGTTTACTTTGCCGCCTCAGGCGAAGACGCCCACAAAGCCGGTTTCGACGACATAGCCTTCTACGAGCAGATCGCCCTCCCCTACCCGGAACAAAAAACGGAAGTCAAACAGATCCTCCGCGATGAGGCAAGCCATATCTTCGATGAATGGAACAACTCGCAGAATAAACAGGGATACTGAAGCGCAAAGCCGAAATGAACAATCTAAGAAAGAAAGATTGCCCGCTTTGCCTCAGTCCGCAGCATACACCTCCTCACCTGCAATGAATGTCTTGAGCACCTGTGTCCTGAGGAGATCCTGCCCCGGACAGGTCGTGATATCCCTGTCCAGAACCACCATATCCGCCCATTTTCCCGGCTCAAGGCTCCCGATTTCGTTTTCCCAGAAACTTCCCCTGGCCGCCCAGATCGTCACGGACCGAAGTGCCTGCTCCCTGGTCAGTGCATTTTCCATCTGGAATCCTTCCGGGGGGTAACCCTGATGATCTTTTCGTTCGACCGACGCATAAAATGTATGGAGGGGATCAATGGATTCGATGGGAAAATCGGTGCCATTGGGCAGCCAGCCATTTTCACCCAGCAGACGCTGGTAGGCATACGCACCCTTGATCCGTTCGGCTCCGACGCGCTCTACCGCCCAGGTCATATCCGAAGTGGCATGGGTGGCCTGGATCGAAGGAATGATGGAATGCGCTCCGAACAGGGCAAAATCATCCGGATGGACGATCTGCGCGTGTTCGATCCGCCAGCGCCGGTCGTTTTTCCCCTGGAGAAAGGAAGCATAAACATTCAGCACAAACCGAACGGCCGAATCACCGATTGCATGCGTATTAACCTGATAACCACTATTATAAGCTCTCTGACACATCTCCCGGAAAAAAGCGGGGTCCGTAACCATCAATCCGGTCTTTCCGGGCGAATCCGAATACGGTTCCAGCAAACAGGCACCCCGCGAACCCAGCGCCCCGTCGGCGTACAATTTGACGGATCCGACCCGAAGCCGCTCCGTGCGATAGATCCCTCCCGGAAAATACGCCTGCAGGTTGTCCTCACCGGGACTCAGCATCGCATCCAGACGGATCATCAACCGCAGGGACTGCTGAAGGGAATCAATGAGGCCGATGATGTCTTTATCCAGTCCGGCATCCACAACGGCGGTCAACCCCGCTGCCAGACAGTTTTCCTGCGCTGCGAGCAAGGCATTGACCTGTTCCTGCTGATCCGGGGAGGGAATCACTGCTGACACCCTGTCCATCGCATTATCGATCAAAATGCCGGTCATTTTGCCGTCCTTAACCTCCACCTCACCGCCGGAAATCTTCATTTCCGGTGTAATACCTGCCCTCCGAAGCGCTTCGGAGCTTGCCAGGGCAGCGTGTCCGTCCACCCTGCGGATGTAAACGGCAACGCCCGGAAAAAGGCTGTCCAGCCGTGCGTTGTCCGGAAATTCCTTCACCGGCCAGTCATTCTGATCCCAGCCTCTCCCCTGCAGCCATTCGGAAGGATGCTCCCGGTAATGTTCCATTAGACGTTGCAAAACCTCTTCAAACGACTTCGTTCCATCCAGGTCGGCCGTGTGGAGTAATTTATGGCCATAACTGCAAAAATGGCAGTGTGCATCGATAAAGCCCGGATAGATGAACTTTCCGGTCATATCGGCCTGGTTGACCGAAACATACTGATCCAGGATTTCACGGTTCGATCCAGTGGCCAGCACCTTTCCGTTTCGGATGGCAATGCTTTCAGCGGTCGAGAATGCCGAATCAACCGTGTACAGGGTTGCGTTATGCAGGATCAGGTCAGCTTCTTTCTTCATTTCGTTGCAGGAAAAAAATAAGGGTACAAAAATTGCAAGGAGGGCCGTTCGATTCATATCCATAAATGTTGGGGATCAAAAATAGTCATTAAACCTGAACGGTGAATTTTTAATTCACGGGCAGGCATCACGATATCGTAAATGATTCCTATATTTGTTCATTCAAAAAAACAGAAAACGTATGTTCAAAAAGATCTTCACCACCCGGTTGGCAGTCATCGCAGGCATCATTCTGGCAGCGGCCCTGTTCCGTCTGGTCCCTCACTGGCCCAACTTCACGCCTGTGGCGGCCATCGCCCTTTTCGGAGGAACGTATCTCCATAAGAAATACCTTGCTTTCCTGGTGCCGCTCACAGCGTTGTTCATCAGTGATCTGATCCTTGGATTCCATCCGGTAATGGGATGGGTCTACGCTGGATTTACGGTCACCGTTGGGATCGGACTTCTGTTAAGGAGAAATGTCACCGTCCTGAACATTGCCGGTGCTTCGCTGCTTTCCTCCGTGCTGTTCTTTCTTGTAACCAACTTCGGCGCCTGGCTTGCAAGCCCCTTCTACCCGGATACGTTTGCCGGACTGATTCAATGCTACGTTGCCGGACTGGCCTTCTTCAATAACGGCAGTTACGGTATTTCATTCTTTTTGAATGAAGTGGCCGGCAGCCTTTTCTACAACACGATCCTGTTCGGAAGCCTTTACCTTTTGGGACAACGGTTTCCTGCACTGGCAAAAGGCTGACCTATGGCTTTTACATTCTTCCATACCCCAAAACCAAAGCAATTCGAGTTCAAGCCAAGGTACTATGATCCGAAGAAAGAAGAACTTGAGCAGCGCAAAAGAGCGCTGGGACTATCGGGCACGGGTGATGCGGAATCAAGGCTGAGGTCTCAGATGCAGCAAAAATGGAGAAATGACCGAAGGGAAACAAAAAGGAAGGCCAGTTCCCAGCGGCTGATCTTCTTCATCCTGCTTGCCTTCCTGTTGATTTATCTCCTTTTCATCCGGAAATAATGCCCGATATCATTCAACTGCTACCCGACGGCGTTGCCAACCAGATTGCAGCAGGGGAAGTCATCCAGCGACCGTCATCGGCCCTGAAAGAAATCCTTGAAAACAGCATTGATGCCGGCGCGACGGACATTCAGGTCATCATCCGTGATTCGGGCCGGACACTGATACAGGTGACCGATAACGGGTGCGGAATGAGTCCCACGGATGCCCGAATGTGCTTTGAACGGCACGCCACTTCGAAGATCCGGGATGCGAATGACCTGTTTGCCATTCGGACCATGGGATTCCGGGGTGAAGCCCTGGCCTCCATCGCCGCAGTCGCCCAGGTGGAACTGAAGACCAAGCGGGTGGAAGACGAAACCGGAACCTGCATCCTGATCGAAGGGTCCCGCGTGAAGGAACAGGCCCTGTGCGCGATGGGCAACGGCACCTCCGTCGCGGTGAAGAACCTGTTCTTTAATGTACCGGCCCGGCGAAAATTCCTGAAATCAGATGCAGTGGAGCTGAGGAACCTGATGGAGGAATTTCAGCGCGCTGCCATCGCACACCCGGAAATCATCCTTTCTTTCTATCAGGATAACAGGATCACCTACAGGTTGCCGGTTTCCAACCTCAAAACCAGGCTGGTCAACATTTTTGGGTCCCCTTACAATGAACGCCTTGTGCCGGTGAAGGAAGACACCGAACTGATCCGGATCGGGGGCTTCATCGGGAAGCCGCAGTTTGCCAGGAAAACCCGGGGAGAACAGTACTTTTTCGTCAACCGCCGCTATATCCGGCACCCCTATCTTCATCACGCCGTTGATGAAGCCTACGCGGAACTGATCCCCGATGAATCATTCCCTTCGTATTTCATAATGCTGGAAGTTGCTCCGGAGACCATTGATGTGAACATCCACCCCACCAAGATCGAGGTCAATTTCCTGCACCAGCAGGTGATCTATTCCGTTTTGAAGGCTGCAGTCAAAAAAGCACTGGGCATCCATAACCTCACACCATCACTCGATTTTGAACAAGAACAAAGCCTGCCGTTTACCTCCGCACCATCCGGAGGTGCGATCAAACAACCCGGGATCACCATCAACCCGGATTATAATCCTTTTAACAGGCCATCGCCGGCCGAAACGGCACCGGGCACTTTTCAAAAGCAGGACACACGTAACTGGGAGCAGCTCTATCAGCAGCAGGACCAGGAAACCGACGACATCAGAAGGACGTTGCAGATTCAGGACCAGTTCATCGTAAGCAGCATAAAATCCGGTCTGCTGGTCATGGACCAGCAGGTAGCTCACGAACGGATTCTTTTTGAGCGTTACCTGTACCTCTTTTCTCAGCAAAAAGCTGTATCCCAGCAACTTCTGTATCCCCAAACCCTGCACCTGTCACCCCAGGACTTTGAGTTGATCCATTCCCTCCTGGCCGAGATCCGGCATATTGGCTTTGAGATCAGCGAGTTTGGAAGGAACATGTTCGTGATCACCGGCGTACCGGCAGGCATGGGAAGTCAGAACATAGAAGAGCTGATTGAAGCCGTACTGGAAAATTTCAAAAAAAATAAAGACGACCTGGTACAGGATAAAAAGATTAATTTTGCTCGCTCCTTATCACGGCAGCAGGCAGTGAGGGCAGGGAAAAAACTTTCAAAGGAAGAAATGAACAATCTGATCGACGAGTTGTTTGCCTGTGATGTACCGGAGATAGGACCTGACGGGAAAAAGACCTACATCACACTGAGCTTTGATGAGCTCTCCCGGCGATTCAAATAAGAGAGACCGAACGCTATGGCATACGAACAATACCGGCCAACGGGTTTCAGAGTCCTGCCGCCCGTCGTAAAGAACCTGATCATCATCAATGTGCTGATGTTCATGGGCACCTACGCCGTGGGTTATGCCTTCGACATCAATCTGGTCGATTATCTTGGCCTCCATTATGTTCAGTCGGAAAAGTTCAATCCCTTTCAGTTCATCAGTTACATGTTCATGCACGGGGGATTTTCGCATATTTTCTTTAATATGTTTGCCCTGTGGATGTTTGGCAACGTGCTTGAAAATGTCTGGGGAGGAAAGCGCTTTCTCACCTATTACATGGTGACAGGCATTGGAGCTGCGCTGATTCAGACCTTCGTCACCTGGCTTGGATTCAACGGAATTGACCGGGATGTCAGCAACTATTTAGTGTCACCGGGGCCAGACGCATTTGTTGCTTTTGTCAATGAGCACTTTCCGCTCTACTACAATCAGATCAGCGGATTTGTTTCGTCCTGGAATGCGAACCCTGCTGATGGCGCAATGGTCCAGAATTCCATCCAATACATTCACGAACTGATCCAGTTGAAAATGGACATTCCCACCGTTGGCGCGTCCGGTGCCATTTTCGGGGTTCTTCTGGCTTTCGGCATGATGTTTCCCAATTCCCTCCTCTACGTCTTTTTCGCCATACCCGTCAAGGCAAAGTATTTCGTGATGGCTTACGGAGCACTGGAAATCTATCTCGGCATTGCCAATAATCCAGGTGACAATGTGGCACATTTTGCCCACCTGGGTGGAATGGTCTTCGGATTTTTCCTGATCAAATATTGGAACAAACGTATCCGGTACCGATAAAAACCATGCCTGCTCCTTATTCTTCCCCCTTTGATTCGATCAGGACCTTCTTTAAAAGAAGGTCCGCACTGTCGACCCTGATCATCATCAATGTTGTGGTTTTCATTGCGGTGAACCTGGTCAACCTTTTTCTATGGCTGTTCACCATAACCGTTGAAATGGAAGGGATCACCGGGGCAACACGGATCACGCGCTGGCTGGCCGTTCCCTCGCACCTGGATGCCCTGCTGCAGAAACCGTGGACCCTCTTCACCTATATGTTCACGCAGGAAAACTTCATGCACATCCTCCTGAACATGGTGATGCTTTATTTCGGAGGCCGTATCTTTCTGGAATACCTTGACGAAAAACGGCTCGTGAACACCTATGTCTGGGGCGGCCTCGTCGGAGCCTTATTTTACATTGCGGCCTTCAACATCTTTCCGGTTTTCCGCGACAGCGTTGTTCTCTCGGTGGCATTGGGATCCTCCGCATCGGTCCTTGCCATTTTAATTGCCATCGCCACCTTTGTGCCAGACTACAGTGTCAACTTATTGCTTCTTGGAAGGATAAAGCTCAGATACATCGCCATCCTTTTTGTCGTGCTGGATATACTGAGCATCAACCGGGGCAATCCCGGCGGGCATATTGCCCATCTCGGAGGAGCATTCTGGGGCTATCTTTCCATCATCCTCCTCAAAAAAGGACATCCGAATCCCCTCCTGATCAACTGGTACGGGATAAGGAACATGACAAGGTGGTTCAGGAGGGGACCAAGAGTAACGTATTACCATAAAAAGACGGGAAGCGGGAGGCAGGAGGCAGGAGGCGGTAGGCCGGTGACCGATGAGGAATACAACCGTATGCGCGCGGAAAAACAAAAAAGGATCGACATAATTTTGGAAAAGATTTCCCGTTCAGGATACGATAGCCTCTCCAGGGAAGAAAAAGAACTTCTTTTCAAGGCAAGCAATAAAGATCAGTGACCAGGCAAAAAAAACAGCATAAAAAAAAGGGAGTGCTGAAAGGACTTCTCCTCTCCATCAATCTGGTTCTTGTTCTTGCTTTACTGGTCGCATACGCAGCTCCCTTCATCAATCCTGAGAAATTATGGGTCCCTGCCTTTTTCGGACTGGCTTTCCCCTACCTGGCACTGCTCAATGGACTTTTTGTTCTGATCTGGATGATCGCAGGAAAATGGCAGCTTCTGATCTCACTGATCACCCTCCTTGCCGGAATCCCGCAACACGCACTCTATGTCCGGTTCGAGCATAAATGCACGGTTGACCCGGTCAGGTCGGAAGTTAAAATACTGTCTTTCAACACCCATAACCTGACGGAGAATCCACTTCCCGCATCCGACAATCCTTCCAAGGTGGCCATTTATGATTTTCTGGACCTGGCCGATGCCCAGCTGGTGTGTCTTCAGGAATTTACGACAACAGGAGCAGGTCACCTGGATGAGATCAAGGCGCTCGGCAAACGCATGGAACTGCCTTACCATTACCTGTGCAACTATTATAAAAGCAATCCCAAAAAAACAAACGGATTGATCACCTACTCGCGCTATCCGGTCTTAAACACCGGAACCCTGCGCGATAACAGGAACAAGGCTTTTTCCATCTATACCGACATCCTGATCGAAAGGGATACCGTACGGATCTACAACGTCCACCTTGAGTCGGTCCATTTTCAGCGTGAAGATTATGACCTCGTAAAAGACATCACGACACCCGGCCGGACTGACCAGAATATCAGGAAGCGATCCGTCACCCTTTTAAAAAAGATGAGAGAGGCCTTTCAGAGAAAAGTAGGACAGGTCGGGCTTTTGAGGGACCATATGGACCTTTGTCCCTATCCGATCCTGTTATGCGGTGACCTCAATGTCACGCCAACCTCCTATACATACAGGCAGATCAAAAAGGGAATGAAAGACATGTTCTGCGAATGCGGGCAGGGATTTGCCCGAACGTTCCGGAATTCCATCCTCATACCCCTGCGGATCGACTTCATCATCACCGACAGGTCATTTTCCTGCTGTGGTTATAAAACGGAAAAATTTTCCATTTCGGACCATTTTCCCATTTCCGTTCGGGTTTTTATCCCTGAGGGAAATCGTTCCGGCAAATAAGCTAATTTTGCCTTATGCTATTCCGTCTGACTTCCGAATTTGATCCCACCGGCGATCAGCCTGAGGCCATACAGCAGCTTTTAGAGGGGCTTGAGCGCGGAGATCCCTTTCAGACACTGCTCGGTGTGACCGGTTCAGGGAAAACATTCACCATCGCCAATGTCATCGCCAGGATCCAGCGGCCCACGTTGATCCTCAGCCATAACAAAACCCTCGCGGCGCAGCTTTACGGTGAATTCAAACAGTTCTTCCCGGATAATGCAGTAGAGTATTTCGTTTCGTACTACGACTATTACCAGCCTGAAGCTTACCTTCCCGTTACGAACACCTACATCGAGAAAGACCTCTCCATCAACGACGAAATCGAGAAACTGCGCCTGAGCGCCTCATCCTCCCTCCTTTCGGGACGCAGGGATGTCATCGTGGTGTCGTCCGTTTCCTGCATCTATGGCATCGGCAATCCGGATGACTTTTCGTCCAATGTCATCTACATCCAGGTTGGTGAAAAAACAGAACGAAACCGGTTCCTGCACAACCTGGTCGATGCGCTGTACGCACGCACCGAGGTGGATTTCCACAGGGGCACCTTCCGGGTAAAGGGCGATACGGTCGACATCTTTCCCGCCTACGCGGATTACGCGTTCCGGGTGGTATTCTGGGGCGACGAGATCGAAGCCATCGAATCGTTCAATCCGGTGACAGGGCAGGGGATCGACAGCTTTGAAAGCAAGACCGTGTTCCCTGCCAATATCTTCATCACCTCCAAGGAAAAAATGAAGGAGGCCCTTTTTGAAATCCAGCAGGATCTGTTCAGGCAGGCGGACTACTTCAGGGAAAATGGCCGGCCCCTTGAAGCCAAGCGGCTGGAAGACAGGGTCACCTATGATATTGAAATGATGCGGGAACTGGGGTACTGCTCAGGTATCGAGAACTATTCGCGGTACTTTGACGGGCGCGAGCCGGGAACCCGCCCATTCTGCCTTCTGGATTATTTCCCCGACGATTTCCTGGTGGTCATTGACGAAAGCCACGCCACCATTCCGCAGATCAGAGCCATGTATGGCGGCGATCGCAGCAGAAAACAGGCCCTTGTGGAATATGGCTTCCGTCTGCCGTCGGCCATGGACAACCGGCCCCTGAAATTCGATGAGTTTGAGGCCCTCCTGAGCCAGGTGATCTTTGTCTCAGCGACACCCTCGGATTATGAACTCAATATGAGCGAGGGCGTTCTGGTTGAACAACTGATCCGTCCAACCGGGTTGCTTGACCCAACCATTGAGATCCGTCCCAGCCTCAACCAGATCGACGACCTGTTGGAAGAGATCGACCTGACCATCAGGCAGGGTGACCGCGTGTTGGTGACCACCCTGACCAAACGAATGGCCGAGGAGCTGACCAAATACCTCCTGAAGATGAACATCAAATGCAGGTATATCCACTCCGAAGTCCAAACCCTCGACAGGGTGGAGATCATGCGTGACCTGCGCCTGGGGGCCTTTGATGTGCTGGTGGGCGTGAATCTGCTGCGCGAAGGACTGGATCTCCCTGAGGTGTCGCTGGTGGCCATCCTGGATGCCGACAAGGAAGGATTCCTGCGGTCGGCCCGATCCCTGACCCAAACGGCAGGAAGGGCAGCACGTCACCTGAACAGCAGGGTCATCATGTATGCAGATACGGTGACCGACTCGATGAAAAAAACCATCGAAGAAACCGAACGCAGACGCGAAAAGCAGCTGAGATACAACGAGGAGAACCATATCACACCGCGGCAGATCGTTAAATCCACCCAATCCATCCTTGGCCAGACTGCCGTAATGGATGTGAGCGGGAAATTATCCAGGGCTTATGTCGAAAAGGAATATGCGGATGCTGCCGCCGATCCGGTCATCAGCTATATGGATGAAGGCCAGATCCGGAAGGCCATTGACAAGGCCCGCAAATCGATGGAAGCCGCGGTGAAGGAACTGGATTTCATCGCCGCAGCCAAATACAGGGATGAGGTTTTCGCGCTGGAGGAGCGATTGAAGGGGGAAAAAGCCCAGGGCTAAAGCCCCGATTTTGTTGTACTTTTCATACCCCACCCCCGTCCCCTCCCCTGCTGGCAGGGGAGGGGTACATCAAGACGAATGGATAAGTCATACATTAAATACCTCAATGTCGCCCTGACTGCCACCCTGAAGGCAGGGGCGGCCATCCTTGACATCTACCGGCAAGGTGACTTCCAGGTGGAGATGAAAGCCGATTGCAGCCCGCTCACCCTGGCAGACCGCAGATCACATCAAATCATCACGGATCATCTCCGGCGGACCGACCTTCCGGTCCTGAGCGAGGAAGGGAAAGAGATCCCTTATGGGACCAGAAAAAACTGGGAACTTTTCTGGCTGGTCGATCCACTCGACGGCACAAAGGAATTCATCAGCCGGAACGGGGAGTTCACCGTAAACATTGCGCTGATTCACCAACAGAATCCTGTTGCAGGCCTTATCTTCGCCCCCGTGCCGGACCTCCTTTACGCTGGCATTGCAGGCAAAGGAAGTTACAGGATGACGAATGCGTCCGGAGCGCCTGCCGGATTTGACCTGGACCATTTTCAACAGCAAGCTGAAGCGCTGCCACTGGTGCAGCCCGGTAAAAAATTCACTACAGTTGCCAGCCGCTCCCACTCGAACGAAAAGACTCAGACATTCCTTGAAGCTCTGCGAAGGGAACACGGTGAAATTGAAATAAAATCAGGAGGAAGCTCGCTGAAATTCTGCCTGATAGCCGAAGGCTCCGCCGATGTCTATCCACGGTTTGGTCCGACTTGCGAGTGGGATACCGGTGCGGGACAGGCGATCGTTGAGGCGGCGGGCGGACGGGTCTGTGAGGCAGGGAGCGGAAAATACATGCTCTATAATAAGCAGAATCTATTAAATCCGGGTTTTATTACGTATGGGAGCCGGTAGGATGGTCTTCAGGTTCTCGGGTCTCCGGGTCTTAAGGTTGCAGGAAGCGGCAGGCGGGACGCGGTATTGGAAGATAATAAGGAGAGGCTGCTGAATCCGGAGTTTATGGCGTACTTTAGGCAACTGGCTGAGAGTGGGTCTCCGCTTTCGCGGAGATGACGGTTCCAGGATGTAAAACAAAAGGCAGGGCTTTAAAGTACAAGCACTTTATAGCCCTGCCTTTTCTCTCTACAAATTAACTGCGTCATCCCCGCGTATGCGGGGATCTCAATCCTGTGCTCTGAGCCCTGCAACATGAGCCTATTTAAACAGCGAATCTACAAACTCTTCCCGGTTAAAGATCTGCAGATCCTCCAGCTGCTCCCCGATGCCGATATATTTCACCGGAACCCTGAACTGATCTGAGATGCCGATGACCACGCCACCTTTGGCGGTTCCGTCGAGCTTAGTGATAGCCAGTGCATTGACATCCGTGACCTCCGTGAACTGCCTGGCCTGTTCATAAGCATTCTGTCCCGTGGACGCATCCAGGATCAGCAGGACTTCCTGGGGGGCCGTGGCGACCACTTTCTGCATCACGCGCTTGATCTTGCCCAGCTCGTTCATCAGGTGTGCCTTGTTGTGCAGCCTGCCGGCCGTATCGATGATCACCACCTCTTTCTGCTGCGCAACGGCCGACGAAAGGGTGTCGAAGGCTACAGATGCCGGGTCGGAGCCCATCTGCTGGCTAACCATCGGCACCCCTACCCTTTCTGACCAGATCCTGAGCTGGTCGATGGCTGCAGCACGGTAAGTATCGGCTGCGCCCAGCAACACCTTGTAACCGCTCTTTTTGTACTGGTAGGCCAGCTTACCGATGGTTGTCGTTTTCCCGACACCATTGACCCCCACCACCAGGATGACATAGGGTAGGTCGGCGGATGGAATGGAAAAATCCGTAAACCGCCGCGACTCGTTCTCTGCCAAAAGTCCGGCGACTTCCTCCTTCAGGATCGTGTTCAGCTCAGCGGTGCCGACATACTTATCCCGTGCGATCCGATCCTGGATCCTGTCGATGATCCGCAGCGTGGTATCCACTCCCACATCGGATGTTACCAGGATCTCTTCCAGGTTGTCCAGCACATCGTCATCCACCTTGGATTTGCCCACGATCGCCTTGGATATCCTGGAAAAGACGCTTTCCTTGGTCTTGGATAGACCCTGGTCGAGTTGCTGTTTTTTTTCCTTATTGAAAATGGAGAAAATACCCATGATGAATTTATATACCGTTATTCATGACCCCACCCCTATCCCCTCCCCTTAAGGGGAGGGGCTGAAGAGAGGTAAAAAAAAAAGCTCCTTCTGCGTCAGAAAAAGCTTTTCAGGTTCCCGGAGCAGGGATGGATCATTTCTCTGAAAGGAATTCCTTTACCTGGTCGTTGGGGACAATGCTTTCCTTAAAACTATATGCGCCCGACTTGGGAGATTTCACCATCCGGATCACCCTGGCAAAATCCTTGCCGGTGGATGTTTTCAGTGTTGCAACAACTTTCTTTGCCATGGCTTCGCTTATTTAATTTCCTTATGTACGGTTACCCGCTTGAGAATGGGATTGTACTTTTTCAGTTCCAGCCGCTCGGGTGTGTTCTTTTTGTTCTTGGTCGTAATGTACCTTGACGTTCCAGGCAGACCACTGTTCTTATGCTCGGTGCATTCCATGATCACCTGGATGCGGGCATCTTTTGACTTCTTCGCCATTTTTCAGCTTTTTTTTGGAGCGGCAAAATTATATATTTTACTTGAAATATCAAAATTTACAGAATAACTTTTTCGCTACAAACTTCAAGCCTCAAGCTAATGACTATGAATAACGCGAAGCGCGAAGCGCCGGGCAAATAACTACAAATGACTATTAAGCACTTTGTCGTACTTTTACGCCATGGGATCCTGGGAATCGTATATCAAAGGATACAAGGCGTACCTGCAGCTGGAAAAGTCGCTTTCAAAAAATTCGGTGGAAGCGTATCTGCACGACATTGAAAAGCTGCAGCACTATATCGGTTTTGTCGCTGCCGATGTTTCACCAGCACAGGTCACCAACGACCATTTGAAAGATTTTCTGAACCAGATCAATGAAATAGGGTTGGAAGCCAGGAGTCAGGCACGGATCCTGTCGGGCCTCAAAGGATTTTACAAATACCTGCTTCTGGAGAACGCAATCGCAAAAGATCCCACCGAACTGATCGAATCGCCAAAGATCGGGCGCAAGCTTCCCGAAACACTTACGGTGGAGGAGATCGACCGGATGATCGAGGCCATTGATATGAGCAAACCGGCCGGCCACCGCAACAAAGCACTGATTGAGACGATGTACGCCTGCGGATTGCGGGTCTCCGAATCGGTCAACCTCCGCATCACTGACCTTTACTTCAACGAGGGATTTATCCGTGTCACAGGGAAGGGCGACAAGGAAAGGCTGATCCCCATCGGGCAGTCGGCCATCAAGTTCATTGCGATCTACCAGGAAGAGACCCGCCGCCATCAAACGGTGGTGAAAGAAGCGAAAGATATCCTGTTTCTGAACAAGCGGGGCGGCAAACTGTCGAGGGTCATGGTCTTCAAGATCATCAAGGACCTGGCGGCGAAATGCGGAATTCAGAAGACCATCAGTCCCCACACCCTGCGCCATTCCTTTGCCACCCACCTGGTGGAAAGGGGAGCTGATCTGCGGGCCGTGCAGGAGATGCTGGGGCACGAATCCATCACGACGACCGAGATCTATACCCACCTCGACCGCAGGTATCTGCGGGACACGATCATCAGTTACCATCCAAGGTATAAATAGGCGGAAGGAACCTGATAAAATCTAAATTCCAGCAGCCAAATTCCAAACCTGCCACTCGCTTCCCGCATCCTGCTGGCTGCTGACACCAGACTGAAAAATATTTTACTTTTGTATTGCTTTTAGCCTTTATTTATCGTATTTTTATCAATTATTTTCATTTTCGTGACCATCACAATTCGCTCGGAAAATAAATGGTCTGATTAGACTGGTCGATAGTCATTTCTGTCGTGGTCGTATTTCTTAAAAAAGTAAATCCATGAAAACAAAACGGCTTCTTATCATTATGAGTGTCTTGGTTGCTGCCTTGTGCACGAAGGAGGCCCGTGCCCAATGGTCCTATAACGGGGTTAACATTTACAACACCAATTCCGGCTATGTGGGGATCGGGAACAGCACGCCCGGATCCTTGCTCTATGTAGCCAAAAATATGGGCGAACCGGCCATCACCATCCATAACCTGGGAGGAGGCGGGGGTGCAACCTATTCGATGACGGATGATCTCAGCGGCGCTGACTGGAAATTCAAGGCAACCACTTACGGAGGCTTTAAGATCCGCGACCACGCCAGTTCACTGGATGTGATCACCATTGAGAAGAACAGCGCTGCCAATTGCATTTATATCAAAGCAGGAGGCAATGTAGGTATTGGAACAACAGGGCTAAATCCACCTGCTAAACTTACAGTCTATCAGACTACAGGCACGAACTACAGCATATATGGGTTGCATGAATCCACAGAGGGAGCTGCAGGTTATTTTCATGCTGACGACAATGATGGAACAGCTGCAGGTGTTTTAGGAAGAGCTGATAGCGATGATTCCTACGGTTTGGCCGGGCATGCATTTTATGCCGGCACCGGTGTGGGGGCCTGGAGTTATTCAGGTAGACTGATAGAAGCCTATGCTGGCGACTACCCGGGTGGAACACTGAAGTTCTATATTACCGGAGTCGGGAATGTATATGCCGATGGAGGATACAATACCTTCAAAAAAAGCAGGATGCCCGGGGAAGAGAATGTGTATCGGGCATTTAACTCTCTCCAGGCAACGGAAAGCTGGATAGAGGACATCGGTTCTTCCGAACTGAGGAATGGAGAAGCCACTGTCGCCATCGATCCTGTTTTTGCGCATACAGTCGATCTGCAGGATGACTACAAGGTCTTCCTCACACCTGTTTCGGAAGAAATGGTCTTTCTGGTCGTCACCCATAAAAGTCCCGACCACTTCCGGGTCAAAGGCACAACCCCTGACGGAAGGCCCGCTTCCTGCAGTTTTGATTATCGGATTGTGACAAAAGACCACGAAAACCGAACTGCAAGGATGGAAATCGTGCACATTCCGGATCCCGTTGAGGTTCCGAGAGACGAATGAAGGTGAAAAAGCAAAGAGCTGAAAGCAAAGATTAATCATTTATCATCATTATTCGAGTAAATCCTTCGATTATGAAAAAAAATGCATCAAAGATCACAATACTCATCGCTTTGCTGATCTGTTTAATGAGTTACACTGTACTGTCCCAGGCACCGCAGTCCTTCAAGTACCAGGCTGTGGTGCGGGACAGGACGGGACAGGTCCTGCCCGGCCAGGACATCAGCCTGCAGATCAGCATTCTGCAATCCAACACGGAAGGACCGGAGGTATACCGTGAAATGCATTCCGTTACGACCAGCGAACTGGGCATGGTCAATATTGAAGTGGGTAAAGGTAAAAGCCTGGCAGGCAGTTTTACCGCCATCAACTGGAGTGCGGGCAATCATTATCTTCGCATTGATATGGATCCCGCAGGGGGAACCAACTTTGAGCTAATGGGCTTTTCCCAGTTATTATCCGTCCCGTATGCCCTGTATGCCGATAGGGCAGGCAGCGGGGAGCGTGGAAACGACTTTGACTGGCAGATACTTGGCCCCGACGTGGTCACCGGCCACGGGGGAGACTATCCCGGCGGGTATGTGGGCGTTGGGAACAATGCGCCCCAGACATTGCTGTATGTTGCGAAAAACATGGGCGAGCCCACAATCACCATCCGGAACCTGGGAGGTGGCGGCGGAGCAACCTATTCCATGATTGATGACCTGAGCGGGGCGAACTGGAAATTCAAGGCAACCACCTATGGAGGCTTCAAGATCCGCGACCAGGCCTACGGATTGGATGTGCTCACGATGGAACCCAACAGTGCGACCAATGCACTGTATATTAAAACAGGCGGTTATGTGGGCATTGGGAAAAATACACCCAACGAAAAATTGGATGTCGCCGGCAGGGTGCGTTCTGATCAGGGATTCAATGTCAATGGTACGAACGGATTGAACGACACCAGTAATCTGGTGACAGCCTTTGATTTAGCAAGTAATAAGTTGAAATACAGGACCTACATCCATTCCGGAGGTATTTTGATATATGTAAGTGTGGAATCGGCTTGGGTTTCTGGTGTGGGTAATTATATATTGCCATCACTACCTTTCGTGTGCGGAAGCTCTTTAGTTGACGCCCGCGACGGGCAGTCATACGCTACCGTTCTGATCGGCTCCCAATGTTGGATGGCTCAGAACCTGAATGTGGGGACGAAGATCAATAGCACAGTCAGTGGATCCCTGCAAACAAATAATGGTACTGTGGAAAAGTATTGTTACGATAATGACATAACCTATTGCGATACTTATGGTGGTTTGTATGAATGGACGGAGGCAATGCAGTATGTAATCACGGAAGGGGCACAGGGTATTTGTCCTGATGGTTGGCACATACCTACAGATAATGAGTGGAAGATACTGGAAGGAGTTGTCGACAGTCAGTATCCTGTCGGTGATGCCGAGTGGGACGCAACAGGTTTCAGAGGATTGGATGCAGGAGGTAATCTAAAAGAAGCAGGTTTAACGCATTGGCTTACGCCCAACACAGGTGGTGTCAATACCAGTGGCTTCACGGGCCTTCCCGGAGGGGTTCGCTATAAAGTTTCAGGGAACTTCAGCGCTCTTGGCCAATATGGTAATTTTTGGTCCTCTACACAGTATAATTCAAATGACGCCTGGGACCGTTATCTGTGGCACCAAACTGCTCTCGCGGGACGGGCCAGCACTAATTATAAAGAAAACGGATATTCCATACGTTGCCTGAAAGATTGATCTACGGAGGATTAGGCTCATCTTCCTGACTTCGATCGTTTACCTGTTTACGTTAAACTTTTTTATTCACTGGTCATTGTCAGATGTGATCAGTTTACGGAAATATTTTATTTTTACCAGGAGTTAAACGGTCATGAAGTCATGGTGCTGATCGTCAATTTATGTAATGAATTCGTTCATGAGTTCCCACAAGTATGAAACGATTCCTCTGCTGGATCATTCCGGGCATACTTTTATTTGCTGACACCCTGAATGCCCATACGGTGGACAGCGCTGCGGTTCTGACAGTTGCGCAACATTTTTATTATGAATACACCGCATTGGCAAAAAACAGTTCCCTGGAATCGGTGACTCCACGGATCCATTCTGTGAAAAGAAACAGGGAACTGAAGCCGCTGTTGTATTTTGTCAACATCGAAACCGGCGGATTTTTAATCATCGCGGGTGATACCAGGGCTTATCCGATCCTGGCGCATAATGAATACGAAACGTGGACGGATGACCGTATGGAGAAAATAGCCCCAGCTGCAAGAAGTCTGATCCTTTCCTACGCTGATCAGATCGAGATGATCATTGATTTGGAACTTCCGGAGGACGAAATGACCCTGCAATTATGGTATACATACCAGAATGGGCCGGGCCGTGTCCAGCGGGACTATCCTTTATCAGAGCTGCCGGGGATGGAGAGCATGCACTGGAATCAGAATATGTATTATAATCACCTGTGCCCCAACACCGGAGGCATTCACCCTCCGAGCGATGAGGGCTTTGATAACAGGGTTCCAACTGGTTGCGTGGCTGTCGCCATGGCACAGATCATGAATTACTGGGACTGGCCGACCAGTACATTGGGGTTCACTGGATATTGGGATCCGGATAATGCCGGCAGATCCGGATGCCAGCTCGCGGATCCATCCTATGGATACTTAAGCTTTGGCTTTTCATCGTATGATTTTTCAAACATGCCGGATGAGTTGAATGATTTTGATCATGATGATGTGGCCCTCTTAATTTCTCATGCTGGTCAAGCTGCCAAAACAGATTATGTCTATTGCTCTTCGGGTTCTAACATCAATAAAGCGCTGGATGCCTTGGTCAATATATTTAAATTTGCATCAGTTGCTGATATAAAAGAGAAGGACTGGTATGAAAGCTGGATGCATTGGGAAGGACTTATGGTGAATGAAATAGACTGCGGGCGCCCCTTTTATTACCGGGGTACCAGGGACAATGGCAGTGGTCATGCATTTGTGGGCTATGCATACAGATATATTGATTCCTTCTTTCAATTCAAGTTCAACTGGGGCTGGGGAGGATATGATAATCCGACATGGTATACGATCAGGAGCGTAGCTGGTTATGAATTAATTAACTACCACAATGACCAGATGATGATTACGGAATTGTACCCCATCTGCCTGAACTGTCCCTTTTGGAATTACCATATCTATCCCACCACCAGCTGGCAGACACATTTATCTTCCACCCAGTGGTATGGATGCATGGTATATAAGGTTAATGTTATCGACGGCACCAGTGTCACCCTGGTCGCCGGGAGTCAGATCTTTCTCAAACCCGGCTTCCACGCCCAGAACGGTAGCTACTTCCATGCCTATATCAGCGAGGAAGGCTGCAGCGAACCACTGAACCCGGTCACGATCATTTCGGCAATGGATGATCAGGCGAACGGTGGTGATACACTATCGGAATACATATTGGGAACTGAACACCCTGCTTCTGAACGATCAGTAATAATCTATCCAAAACCCACAAATGGACTTGTCAACGTTGGGGTCCAACCGTTGGATCCAGGACGAAAGTTCATGATCTTATTGTATGATCTCAGGGGAAGGATTTTATTCCGGCAGGAAATGATGAGCCCCGGGAAAACTGAACTCAACTTATCCTCCTTTCCGCGTGGCATGTACATAATGAAGATGAACATTGGAGAAAAAACAAAAACTGTCAAAGTGTTGAAATACCCCTGATCCCAAATGCTGCTCCGCAAGATCCTCCTGGTTTTTCCCCACAATCCCTTCGAATTGAGAAGCGGGATTCATAAGCGGTATTTTGAACTGATAAAGTACCTGAAAGAACGGGATTTCTCAGTTGATCTTCTTGGCCTGAAAAATTTTGAAAGCAAATGGGATCCGGCATCCTATCCTCCTGATTATAATCTTATTGACCATCTTTTTCTTTATGATCACCGGAAAGGATTACTGAAAGATCCCGTGGAAGCTCAACGGTCTTTTCCTGATTTCTTCCGCAAATATTTCAGCGTGTATACACGATCAAACCACCTGCATGATTTTGCTTTTAGAAGTCTCCGGAAATATTTCGATTCGCTGATGAAAAAGGGAGAATACCATTTTATTGTGATCAGTTATGTTTACTGGGCTAACCTTGTACGAACAAATGTTCCTGAAGGTATTGTGAAGGTTCTGACACTTGAAGATTTTCTTACGTTGACCCAATTTGACGCACTGCACGGGAAAATCAATACCGGCAATTACCTGGCAGAGGAAACTGAGCGCGTTAATCTGTTTGATAAGGTAATCTGCGTTTCGGCGGAGGAAATGCAATTCTTCTCCCGGTTTGCCAGGAATCCTGAATACTATCATATTCCTGTGTTCATGGAACCGCATTTTTCAGCAAGTCAGGACCCGGAATATGATATGGTTTTCATAGGCTCAGCCAATTACAGCAATAAACGGGGAATGGAGTGGTTTTTCAGGGATGTTTACCCGCTGCTGGATCCCTCCCTCCGGTTGCTCATCGTCGGTAGCATTACGGAATCCATCCCACAGCAGCCGAACGTGACCTGCATAAGGTACGCAGAAAATCTCAGCAGTGTCCATTCCAGGTCGCGCATCAGCATCAATCCGTTGCTGGATGGAACGGGAATGAAGGTAAAGGTGGTGGAGGCACTGTCGTTCGGGATTCCGGTGGTGAGCACGGCCAGAGGATTGACCGGCATGCCGTATGAAGTACGGGAGAAATTGCTGGTTGCGGATCAGGCAAAGAATTTTGCGGAGGTGATCCATAAGCTGATCAGCGACAATACATCATATCAACAACAAATAAAAATATCAAAAGAATTATTTAATAAGTATTTTGATAAAAAAATTATATATAAGGAATTGGATAAAATCTTTTTGCATCCCTCCACTGCACCCCTCCACTGCTAGCAGTGGAGGGGACGGTGGAGGGATATATTTCCAATGCTTACACAGGAAAATGATTCCCGTCCCGATATCAAACAGATTGCCCCGGGGCTTATATCAGGAATTACTACAGCTCATTGTCATGGATTAAAAGCATGGTTTGTGGTATGTATATGATGCATCTTTTACGCTCCTACCGGGCGAAGATCCTGTATGCCCGGGCGATGAGTTTCATTAACCGGATGTCAGGCCGGTCGTCAGGATCATCAGAAACGCTGTCCTCTCAACCATCTCTTCAGGGAATATCGTGTAAAAGGATCGCTTTCATTGATCATTCACTGCATCAGAAAACGGGCTCCTCAGATTTTTTGATCCGCCTGTTGAATCAGAAGCATCAGATTGACCTTTACCAGGATCCTTCCTGGAAGGGAGGACCTGCTGTCAACTGGAAAGGGCTGGATGCCAACTCAACCGATGTCGTCATCCTGTTCCAGACCTTCTATTATCATCCCCCTCACAAGCTGGAACAGTTGAACTGCCAAAACATCGTTCTTGTCCCTATGTACGACGACACCCATAATTTTCCTGATAAGGTCTGGAAAAACTACCATCGCTTCAGGTTCATCAATTTTTCGGAGCACCTGCACAGTAAGCTTGTATCGCTGGGATTGACTTCCCTCCATTTGCACTATTTTCCTGATCCGGGACTTCTGCCAGCCGGTAAAAATGATTTCGCTGAGCTTCACGGCTTTTTCTGGCAGCGAACCAATGATATTACCTGGGATCACATCCGGCAGCTGATCCGTGGTACGCCGTTCAAAAAATTCCATATTCACCTTGCCCTGGATGCAAAGTGGTACAAAGAAGTATTACCTACCCGGCAGGAAATGGAAAAGTACAACATCACGCTCACGCACTGGTTCGACAGGAGAGATGCCTATCTGGAAGCCGTGAACCGGGCCAATGTCTTTTTTGCCCCGCGTTTGTTTGAAGGGATCGGGATGCCGTTCCTTGAAGCGATGGCCATGGGAAAGGTAGTGGTGGCCGCCGGTCAGCCCACGATGAACGAATACATACGGCATGGCGAAACCGGCATCTTCTACGACATCCGAAAGATCGTTCCTGTCGATCTGAGCGATGCTGCCAGACTATCAGGAAATGCAGAGGAACATTGCCGGGATGGATTCGGTCAATGGAAGAATCAAAAAGAAGATCTCCTGCAATGGATCATTGATCCCAACTTGTAGCACACGAATTTAATGCCCGGGGTGCCTGGGTTATCAGAATGGATAAAAGCAATACCATTCCAATTAGTAATCGTGTTCTTTTCGTGGCATAGGATTTAAAGCTCCATCCACTGATGGCCAACGTCAATTCTTCAGGCATCGGATGGAGAAACCGTTATCTGAATACCAGAAATACCTGTCCACACGGGCCTGTGCATTGTAAAGTCTCCGCATATATGCACCAAAGTTACTCCAAGGTGTAGAAGACCAGAAATAACCTTCAATGCCAAGGTTATCGAAGTTCCCAGTGAAGCTGGCGCGATACCCCCATGGAAGACCAGTAAAGCCACTGGAATTCGTGGCGCCCTCATTGGGTGAATTCCAATGTGTGGTACCTGCTTCTTTCAGCTTACCTCCCGCATCCAATCCTCTGAAACCTGTTGCATCCCACTCGGCATCACCAACAGGATACTGACTGTCGACAACTCCTTCCAGTATCTTCCACTCATTATCTGTAGGTATGTGCCAACCATCAGGACAAAGTCCCTGAGCCCCTTCCGTGGTGACGTATTGCATTGCTTCACCCCATTCATACAGGCCTCCATAGGTATCACAATTCGCATCAGTGTTGCTGAAACAATATTTTTCAATGACTTCATTGTTAAATTGCTGAATCCCGGGATGAGTGCTGTTGATCTTTGTTCCCACATTCAGATTCTGAGCCATCCAGCATTGTGTTCCAATAAGAATAGTAGCGTATGCTTGCTGGTCACGGGTATCGATCAACGTATCCCCGCAGGTGAAAGGTTGCACAGACAGCAGATAATCACCCACACTGTCAACCCACGCGGATTCCACACTTGCGTACATCAAGATACCTCCGGAATGGATGTAGGTCCTGTATTTCAACTTATTACTTGTAAAATCAAAGGCTGTCACCTGATTAGTGGTGTCGTTCCATCCGTTCGTACCATTGACATTGAATCCCTGATCAGAATGCACTCTGCCGGCGACATCCAATCTCTCGTTGGGTGTATTTTTCCCAATGCCCACAAAACCGCCTGTTTTAATATATAGTGCATTGGCCGTACCGATGGGTTCCATCGTGAGCACGTCAAGTCCCCAGGCATGGTCACGGATCTTGAAGCCCCCATAGGTGGTCGCCTTGAATTTCCAGTTCGCCCCGCTCAGGTCATCCACCATCGCATAGGTTGCCCCGCCGCCACCTCCGAGGTTCCGGATGGTGATGGTGGGCTCGCCCATGTTCTTGGCAACATACAGGAGCGACCCGGGTGCATTGTTCCCGATGCCGACATTACCAAGAGGATAGCTTCCTCCGTGACCTGTCACCACATCGTAACCGATCACCTCCCAATCAAAATCTGCATCCCGCTTCCCGCTTCCCGACTTCTCCGCATATAAGGCATAGGGAACCGATAATAATTGAGAAACACCCATCAGTTCAAAGTTGGTTTCCCCTGCGGGATCCATCTCAATGCGAAGATAATGACTGCCGGCGCCCCAGTCAATGGCCGACAGGCTGCCTGTCGGATTTTTACCGTTTCCGATCTGGATGCTGATCAGGCCCAATTCGCTGGTCATTACGGTTTGCAGTTCACCGTAAACCTCCGGTCCATCAACTGCCGATTGTAAAATGCTAATCCTCAGATTAACGTTCTGGTTACTTAGAACCTGCCCGGATTGTTCCTTTATCACCGCCTGGTATTTAAAAGCCTGGGGTGCCTGGGCCATCAGAACGGATATAAGCAATACCATTCCAATTAGTAATAATGTTCTTTTCATGGTGGTGTAAGGAAAACGAAGCAATATATTCAAAATATTCCAAAATTCCAAAATTTTGGAGGTGTATTTAAGATTGCAAACACGAAACCTGGTTCAGGTACGACAGGGCAGTGAGGATTTGGTTTCCGGGTGTCAGGATTCAGAAAGGCTGAAGGCTCTTGTAAATTTCCGACTCCAACAGGCTTCTGCGAAAATGTTCCCCGGAGAGTTTTTCCTTCAGTGGATGCTCCAACAAATAACGATGCGTCCGGTAAATGAGATCTTCATCCTCTGCCTTGGCAGCTGCCTCTTTCAGCGTTGTAAAATAAAACGGATAATCCAGCCCGAGGTGCTCCACAATGGGCCCGATCGGGTTGACCAGAACCGGCGTACCACGGACAATGCACTCCACGATGGCATTGTTGGCGCTGGAATCATACAGATCCAGAAAAACAATGCTTTCAGCCAGCAAACGGTCGTAATTCCTGTTTGAAAGATAATGGACGGTCTGCACACTGCGGAGAATGTCATCCGTGATCTGCTCCCTGTTTTCCATATTGACCAGCTCGGCCTTCATCAACGCCACCATGTCGCCGTCCTCTTTCCGCAAAAAGACCTTTTTCGACTGCTTTACAGGCAAAAGATAGATCGAATACAATTTCCTGAGCCACCACCCCACCTGGACGACCTTCTTTTCGCCACTTCTGCGGTAATTTTCCAAACTCCATTTCAGTGCCGGCGTTTCGGTAGGATGAATGAGATGATTGACCGGAAGATCGAATTTCGGCTCAATGTATTTTTTATGGTAAGCGGATAATGTAAACAAACCGCGGCAGTACGGCAAACTCTGCTTCCAGGTCTCCTGCTGAAAGATCGCCTGGTTGGATTGCCGCTGATCAAACCATTCGGGAATATGTGGCGGAACGTGGAGGAATCCGATCCATGGCTCCAGGTGAGGGCGTTTTTCCCGGTTTGCGTACCAGGTGAACGACCGTTCAATGAATGCATCCAGGTAAACGCCCCGCGGATTGTGAAGATCACGGATGGATCGCAGGGCATATCCCCAACCGCTTCGGTGCATGCCGTACAGCACATCGGCCTGCTCCCGCAGATTGATCCTTCCCGTATATTTTTTGTGCAGGATATGAACGTCCACAAAGGTCTTTGCGGGGTACTTCAATGCAGCCAGCCGGTCGGTCCAGATGGTCCGAATGATCTGTGCCATTTTTCGGATACCTGACATAAATTGAATTTGGCAGCGAACCACGAAATAATTTTCTGTCTGTAAAAATACACCGGAATAAGGAGATTCTCAGTGCTTTTCTTATTTTTGGTGATAAGATGGATAAAAGAATACAATCTTTCATTGACCAAAATTTCACTGAAAGCAAATCAGACCAGAGATATAGGGAGATCCCCCTCATTCTGCTAACGGGCAACCCAAAGACAGGAACAACAGCGTTATTTTACTCAATTAAGAATGCTTTGCCGCAAAATTCTGTTTGCATCTTCGAACCGGAAAACAGTGGCGCCAGACTTCCGGAAAAAATTACCGTTCCCGTGCTGGTCAAATGCTTTATGGGCTTAGCCCGGGAGTACGACCATTTTAACAAAAAAATACTGATCACCCGTGATCCCAGGGACCAGATCATTAGCCAAATGCTTTACACACCCTACAACCTCATCACACGAAAATTAATCACTCCTGAAGATAAACTTGAAAGGGCATTGGACCGTGCCGTTCAATTATTGCTGCAAAAAGAAAAAAACCCAGCCGGAGTCACCATACAAGAAATCCGCGAACTAATGCTGCTTGACGAAGGCATAAGCCCACAGGAAAAACTGATCAACTATCATTATCACCATCCAGATATAATGGTCTTTAGATACGAAGATTATGTTGACGGGAATTTTGACCGGTTAAATAAATACCTCGGTCTGAATATCGAAAAAACAGATGATGTAGCTGAAAAACGCGTTATTCGCTCGAAATCGTACGGATTCTGGAAGGACTGGTTCACTCCATCAGATGTTGACCATTACAAAGCTCGTTTCGGGTCCTATATGAAACTCTTTGGCTATGAAGATAACTGGAAAATAAATCCGCTGCAAACCATTGATCCTTCAGTTAGTTCACACTATGTAAGAAACCTGATCGACGAGGCAAAGAATTCTTTAAAATCATAAGATAACCAAAGAAACAATTGCCGCAAGAGCCCAAGGATCAGAAAGCAGCAAGTAAATTAATCAAGTGATCTCATCAGGAAAAAATCCTTTTCAGTTCCTCACAGGGCCTCCGGTTGTAGGCGGTAGCAAACCGGATGGCGCCTGCAGCTATTTCCGAATGATAACCGGGTATGCTGAATAACTCCTGAAGATGTGTCCTGAATCGCTCCGGGTCATCGGCAACCAGAAAAGCATTGCCCGCACCCGATTCAAGCCCCTCGGCTCCGACACTGGACGATATCAGCACCTTTCCAAACCCAATGGATTCGATGTTCTTTATCTTCAGCCCGGTACCGATGGTGATCGGATTGACGACAAGGTCGGCCACGCGGTAAATGTTACTTATGTCATTGACTTCGCCCATTTTGATGATCCCCGGCCGATCCTCCACCCTTTCACAGATGTTACCCGCAACATACAGCTCGATCCCGGGAAAATGCTCCAGCAGGGATGGCCAGTAGAATTGAATGAAATCCGTGATCGCATAATAATTGTTCGGATTATTGGACCCCAGAAACAAGAGTCTTTTTCGGGGAATGTCAATTTTTTCGGGACGAATGACGCTGACAAGATGCCCGATCGTTACCACTTTCTTACGTGTAAGCTTCCTGTAAAAGGCAGCTTCCCTGTCCTGGATGGCCATGACGACATCAGCACGGTCAACGCCTTTTTTTTCCTCTTTACGTGGAGTGGAATACCAGACTGGTTGCTTCCCTGCCTGCTGCCAGAGCTTGTGCCGTTTGGTCATCCTGTCGTGGGTGTCGACCAGCTTCAGCACTTCAGGGCCGAAATTCAGCAGACCCCTGGTGTTGAAGATATACTCCGCGATCACGGCTGTAAAGCGATGTTCCTTATGCAGTTTACGGATCTCCCCATCCAGGGATACGTTGTAGTGATCATCCACCCTGGAATAATACCGGTAGTTGGAATTCAATGCGGTCAACCATACGGGATATGGCCTCGGTTCAGGTTTTTGGTAGGGCAGGTAGTGGAACCGCTCTCCCCAGAAGGACTGCATCGCCTGCAGATCCCCTCCTTCCTGATCGGAATACAGGAAATGCACCTCATGTCCTTCTTCGGTCAGAAAAGTGGAATAAACGAGGATCCGTGCCCGGTTGCCTGCATTCGTGGGATGGGTGGGTGTGGGGGAAATGATCAGGATCTTATGTCGCATCATTCATAGGATTTAGATTGCGGTCGGTGTGTTTTTAACCTCCCGGATGGCCTCCAGGTATCCCCTGCCCCACAGGGCGTCCGGCTCCAGGTAATTGCCTTCCGCCCACTCGTTCCAGGATTTCACAAGGATCATCTTTTCCCCGGCCGTCCGCCTCAAAACATACTGAACTCCTTCGAGCAGATGCTTTTTAAAGGATTCCGGCGTTGACCCCTGAAACACCACCCCTCTCCTTCCACACCGCGGTGTGTTGTCCCAATTCGGTATAAGGGTGGGGATGAAATCCTTGCCTGAAAGCAGGCTGAAATCATACGCTTCTATCAATTTCCGATAGTGGTATACTTCCGGCCATCCCAGCAGCACCCGCCTCTTCACAATGCCAGCAAGCCGGCGAGACAGCTTTCGCTCATACGTATGAATGTAATGGAAAGGCTGGTGTATGGTCTTTTCATCAAAACCATCCTTTTGATGGTCCCAGTCAATGTAATGGACACCGATGAAGTAGATTCCAGAAAAACCATTTTTCACCGCCAGTTCGTTCCAGAATTCCGTAAAAAAATTAGGATCAGGAAGTTGATCAGGTATGTACACAAAAACCAGTGGCTTTGACCGGATCTTGATATAACGCGCATCTTCAAAGGCAGGAAGAAGGTGATAGAAATGCTTCTCATCATCATCCCTCCCCGGATAGGTCTGTTCGACGATGATCTGGTCATTCAGTCCATGCCATTTGCCGGTCCACGACTGGTTGGCCCAGGCCACGCAAAACGGAAAATCCGGTTTCCCCGATGCGAGCACTTCCCGCAGGGGTCTCTCCAGCAATGTTTTTCCGCCGCCAAACCAGTAATGCCAGTAACAAAATCCATCAATGCCAAATAACTTCGCCAGCTGAGCCTGGGCCTCCCTGGCTTCAGCATCCCTGAGATCGTAATAACCAAGCCCGGCGGGTATCCTGGGCTGAAGATGCCCCCTGTACAATGGCCGTGCCTTCTTCACATTCGTCCATTCCGTAAATCCTTCTCCCCACCACTGATCATTTTCCGGGATCGGGTGGTACTGCGGTAGGTAAAAGGCCAGTATTCTTACGGGGATCGTTTCGCTGTTCACGGGTTATCCTCTAAGTCGTTTTGAATGATCGAATACGCTTTTTCTTTTGAAAAATTATCCCTTACGTACATCACCGAGGCTTCAGCGAGCTTTTGCAGTTCGCCTTCATTTTCATAAAGACCAATGATCTTCCTGGCGAAAGCCTCTGCTTCATCGGCGACCTGGAGAATGGATCGCGCCCCGTCCAGTCCCTCAGCGCCAATGGTTGTCGTAACCACCGGCATTCCGTAGTACATGGCTTCCACGATCTTCCCTTTCAACCCGGCGCCATAGCGCAGTGGCGCCACCACGAGCCTGCAGGTTTCATACAGAATTTCCAGTTCTTCGTCGCTTACCAGTCCTACAACCCGGATGGTTTCTGACTGTCGTTCCAGGATGGCTTCCGGGGGATCGGAACCTGCAATATAAAACTGAATTCCAGGCAGTTGCGCAGCCACCTCAGGCCAGATGTCGTTCAGGAACCAGTTCACGGCATCCACGTTGGGCGGATGGTGGAATCCTCCCAGAAACAGAATCCCCTTCTTTTTACTCCAGTCGGCTTGCCTCTGGGGAAACGCATCGTAAATATACGGAACAATGGCCCTCACCGGCCGCGTTATGTGAAATTCCGAGCGAAGGATATCAATTTCCGACTGCGATGGATAATAGATTACATCACACGACTCAAAAAGTTTCTTTTCCATCGCTCTGAACCTTTCGGCCTCTTTCAGCTGCCCTTTTCCGCGCTCGAGCTCGTAACGTCGAAATGCCCGCAGGTAATGAAGATCGTGACCGTAATAGATGATCTTTCCGGTCGTGAATTCTTTTACCCATCCCAGGTACTTATCGGCTATGACCGGCCGGCTGAGGAATATGACCGAAAAATTCTTTCCATTATCGGAAAGCCATTGACGCAAATTCGCCTCGTAAAAGGCCCCGTGAAGGACTTCCGTCCCCTGCTGTTCCATCGGTGATACCAGCCTGGCAGGAGGATAGAAGTAGTCGCTGACAAATTTGATCAGATATCCCTTCTCCGTGAACAGCTGAATATAGCACTGCATCGTTCTTGATCCTGCCGAAACATCGTACATCGGAACATTGTAATCGATCATCAGCAGGTACTGTCTGTCCTGGCCGCGCTCCCTGGCAATGAAAACATTTTCGGGACCCTCCGTCAAATGGTGTTTCTCCAACTGGGTTTTCCAGCGGTTACAAAATAGTTCCGAAGCCTGTATACCTGATGTATTTTGCTGCTGATCACCCAGTAGCAGCCGTGCAAGTGGTTGATAAACGACTTTTTTTTCCGATGCACGGGATTTCATGGCCAGATCGTGCACCGAAAAAGGCCAGGCACTGAAGGGCAGTGGCGCGTCCTGGATCCATTCCAGGAGCAGCTCCCTGTCAACCACAGCAAAATGATCGGAGGAATCCACTTCTTTGAGATAATTGAATTCGGGTGCCCCGGGATCCCCTCCCTGCCCGTAGCGGGTATAAACGCCGTCGTTCCATAGGATGGCCCCTGCGGACTCCAGGGTGTACTGATCAACTAACACCCGGGGAACGACCATCCCGGTCTTTTTGTCCCTGCCCAGCGTTGTCAGGCAGGTCTGGACGGTTTCCGGCTGAAGGACACTGTCCCCGTCCAGCAATCCTATTGAGTGGAGGGATGGATGATGAAGGACATAGGATGGCAGCATTTGTTCATCAAGGTACCGGATCCCGCTCAGAGCCTGGCCTGGCGCAAATTCCCTGCAATCCCCCGAGAGAATGATCCTGTAAGGAATGGAGACGGTCTGCACCAGTGATTTTATCGAGTTGAACAAGGAATTGGCGGAGCCAGGGTGAGCATAAATGAAAAGGATTTCCGGTTGTTCGTGGTCAGGAATTTGAAGTCTTTCCCCTGGAGAGTCTTCCATTTCAGGGGCCGTTTCTGCAACCGCCATCGTCTCTTTGCCGGGATTCAGTGCTTCTGTGGCTTTCCGATCGTACTGGATCCTGTTCTCATTGAACAAGGCACGGATATACCCCCCGAAATCCTGCCATTTGAATGATTTCACATAATGCCAGGGGTGCCGTAGGATCCTGAATGCCGACTTCAGTAGCATCCACCGCCTGGATCCGTAGGGAAAAAATACGTATAATGCCCTTAGAACGATCGGTGACACATTATAAACAGGTTTAAGACATCCAACGAATATATTGGTCAGACTGACGCAATCCTTCTTCAAAAATACCTAAATTTTTACATTATGCGAGATAAAACTACGGCCGGTCCAATTCAGCAATTTATTATCTTAGCACCAGATTCATTTCGTCGTCACAACATGCCCCAGCCAGGAATATCGGTTATCACCCCGACCTTCAATGCAGCCAAAACACTGGAAAAATGCATTTTAAGTGTTGCACGTCAGAATTACCCTGCAATTGAACATATCATCATGGATGGAAATTCGACCGACGAAACAGTTGCCCTGATCCGTAAACTCCAGAAGCAGTTCAGCCACATCCGGCTGTTCTCCGAAAAAGACAGCGGAGTGTATGATGCCATCAACCACGGAATGGAGCAAAGTAAAGGGGAATGGCTTTATTTCCTGGGCGCTGATGATCTTTTATATAACGACACCGTTCTGAACGACCTGGCCCGCGAAGGGGTGTTTGCAACGGAAAGGGTGATTTATGGTAATGTATACGTTGAAGGACAGACAAGCTGGGCAAATGACCAGGCCGTGTATGACGGGCCCTTCACACTGGAAAAACTTCTAAGGAAGAACATCTGCCACCAGGCATTATTCTACCCCCGAAGTGTCATTCAAACCGTCGGGTATTTCAATACAAAGTATTCAACCACAGCCGACTGGGATTACAACCTGCGGTGTTTTACCAGGTATGAATTCTTTTTCGTTGACCGGATCATCGCTTTCTTCCACGCAGGCGGCATATCAACAGACAAAACCGATGATTCCATTACGGGAGACTTTCCGGAGAACCTGATCAGCTATTTCGGCATCAATCCGTGGAACGGTGAACAGTACGACCGGGATTCTCCCTTCTTCTACCATATGGCACAATACAGGGAGAAGGCGTATCAAGACAGGATCAAAGAGCTTATACAAAAAAATTCTGATCTTGAAGATGATCTGGCAAAACTGCAGAAATCCTGCTTGGAAAAAACCAATCACCTAAATGCGGTGATCAGTGATCTGCAGGAACAAGTACGATCATCCCAGCAGAAGAACAAATTGCTTCAGGACGAACAGAGCGATCTCCTGGAACAAATAAAATCATTACAATTAAATATCCAAGGGCTTCAGGACGAACAGAGCAAAATGAGCAGGCAAAATCTCTTCCTAACAGGTGAACTCGACCGAATCCGTGCGAAAATGGGCGAACTGAATGCATTGATCGAAGAAAGGCAAAACAGGATCGAGACGATCCTGAAGTCCTACACCTGGAAAACCGGAAACCTCATCCTTGCTCCCCTGAAATATCTGTCGGACCACACGAAAAAGAACAAAGGGACGTAAATGTGCCAGGTGGTTGCCCTACCTTCTTTTTTTTGCAACCAATCCCAAAAAAAGCCGGAGAGGGACCGCAATGATGCTGACAAGGACACGACCGATCCTCCACGTCCAGGACCGATGCAGCTGGTTGATTTGATCTTCAAGGTTCACGACCCTCTCTTTTTCCACTTCAAAATCAGCACTGACAGCTTTCAGTTCACGCTCAACACTTTTCAACAATTGTTGGAGCGTGGCAGCCTCCTGGCTGTAATGGTGAAGCTTATTTTCAATGGCATGCAAAACCGTTTTAACGGTGCCGCCTTTTTCATCACTTATGTAAAGGTGATAAAGCTTTTCAAGACCGCCATCTTCATCGCCGGAAAAAATTTCAGGCAAAAGGCTGAATCCCAGCTGGTTCATCCGGTCTTTGACTGCAACGACCCTGCTGATCTCCCAGAGTTCAGGAGGGATCACCCTGTTGTCATCTATAAGAGGATCGCATAGAATATGATTATCCCCCCGTTGTTCCATTCTGAAATCCCTCATCGTTTGTTTTGACGACCAGGGTTCCATCTGCCGGCTGATGTATCGGTTCATCAGGATCTGAATGACAGCCCGTTCGGAGTCGGGTAGCGAAAACAGAGCCCGTGTTGCATCCTGGTGAATGGTGCGGTGCTCGTGTTCGATATGGTGCAAGGTATCGTTGCTGATGTCCACACGTTTAAGTCTTTGTGCCTGCAACCGCCCGTACAGGTCGTCGTCGTCCCACCCGTACATCTGGATGAACTCGTTGTACCCGTTCACCCTGAAAAAATCATCCCGGTACAAGTAGACCATTCCGTTGAGGTACTGCTCGTTTTCATTCCGCTGGTTGATCCAGTTGCCCGCATAGAAAATTCCCGGCTGAAGAATGTGATGTTCAAAAAATCCGGTCAGGATCTCAACGTCTGCATCGATCTTGAAGATTTTATCGCAGGTCGTGAGCCGTGCTGCAAGGTTGAAGGCCTGGGTGAGGATCCATTTTTTCTGGTTACTGACAACGGCCAGGACGATCCTGCCGTCCTGGTAACGTTCAACCAGAGGTTCCAGGGACAGATCGGAGGCCCAGTCGACAAGGATGATCTCATCGATCTCCGGAAACCTCAGCCAGGTTTTCAGCGCCTTTTCAAGGTTCTCGCCACGGTTCTTGCAGGCGGTGAACAACGAGATCCCCTCACGGATTTTAACGGTCGTACTCTTTATGCTCTCGGTCATCTCTTCTTTCATTCAGTCAGGATCTGTACCCAAGGGCAAGTAATTCGCGAGTTCACATAATCTTCTGTAAACAGACACTGTCCGGGCCGGCACCCTCCCCGACGCCACCGTCCGGTTCAATTTTTCATCGATCCAATCCTTTTGAAGGTCACAATCCAGGAAATCCTCTGTTTTAGGCAATATATCTCCTGAAAGCAACTGCCGGTAATGAACATAGAGAATATCCATACGTCCAGTAAAATTACTGAGAATATGCGAATACAAATTATACAGCAATCGGAATGCGCTCTTTCTTGTGATGTATAGATCGCCAAGGTATTCATGTCTGGCACATGCATCGAGTATGCTCTGCACCGTAACATCCGGTTCCCTGAACACACAGATGAAACGTGTACCCTGCGGCAGGAATTTTTCCCAGACCGGATAGGTATAACTGAATCTGGGATCCTTGAAACAAAAGGGCTCTTTCCGGAGAGCCGACTGGATCCTTTCTTCAATGGAAGCATCCTCACAGGTGATGGTAACGGCCGGAGGGACCGAGGTCAGCCAGCGCTGGTCCCTGACCGGGAATTTATTGCGGGACCTTGGAAACACTGAATAATAGAAATTCCTGTCGGGCCTGACATTGTATTTCGCCAGGATATCCTCATTGATGCCGTTGATCTCGGCACATTCAAAAAACCCCTTTGGATTGGATTCCAGGGGGGCGTACAGTTCCTCTCCCATATAATAACCTGCATTGTACAGCAGTCCACCCATCAGGCTGGTGCCACTTCTGCCGGAACCCATGATCAGGCAATTTTTCATCGTTTGAACCACTTTGCGAATGAAAAAACACAACGCCTGGCGGCCGGTGCATATCCCAGGTCCTTCAGGTACAACGCATTTTCGTGTTCGATCTCCCGGATCTCTTCACTTGTGAGCCCTTTCCTCCAGGCATTTGCCCTTCGTCCGGAAACGGGCTTGAGGGTCATTGCGTGCCAGCCAAGTCGGTGCCTGGGCACCAGTTCCCTTTCACGGTTGATCCTGTGAAAATCCAGCATCGAAGGATCGTAATCTACCCTGAGGAACGAACAGACCTCTTTCATCATCTTTTCAGGATGTCGAACCAGCTCCTCGTAATGCAAACTGAAATAATTGCGGTCACCCAACAGGCCCGTATGAACTTTGTGAACCTGCTGATAGCGTTGCCGGACAAAATCGGTCAAGGGCTCACTGATCTCCCATTGCTTGCGGATGGTCTCATCCTTCAGTGAATGATAGACGGCACGGACATCCCGGATGATATGAAGGATCCTGGCTTCCGGAAAATGCCGCTTAATGACGGATACGTGGAAAAGGTTGTACGGATTCTTGTCGCCCCAGATCAATGCCCCGGGGGCATTCATCTCAACGTATAAAAGGTAAACGTTCTTAACGACCGTCGCATAATCAGGATCGCTAAGGCCGTGAAGCCTTTCTGCCAGGCGATCCCTGTCCAGTTTCCAATCCCTGAATTTCCCATCCTGGTAAAGGGATGTGATGAATTCTTCCAGCTGACCGCTCATTTGCAGGCTGCCGGCGAAGCGGGACTCATTGAGCGGGAAGAACAGGCTCTCCGGAGGGATGCAGATCAGCGGGTGTGAAGTCAGCAGCAACCTCAGCAGCGTGGTTCCGGAGCGGTCGGCACCGATGACAAAAACGGGTCTGTCCTCCATCGTCCGTTCATTCATAACGAGAACATATTACCGTGAACATTGGATTGCCGCATTGACCTACATTTTAATGCGTTTTATGGTAGCCGACTGGTGGAAATGGGTAATGCCGCAGAATTTTCTCTCCCCGTCGGGGAGCACCTTGAATACACAGGCATCCAGGATCCTGTTCAGTACGACCGGTTCACCGCTTTCGTGGCTCCTGACGCCGATGTTGATGTAATAGTTGGCCGGCAACAGTTGGCAAAAGAAGTTCCACTCAATCTCCACGGCCTCACCCGCGTTGATCTCATCCATATACTTATTTTCCGCAGGTGTGTTCACACCGGAAATCAAAAGTCCCGTTTCGGTCCTGATCGCAAGGCTGAAATTGACCTGCCTGACCGTGACATCGAACTTCACCTGGCAGGAGATCGCGTACTCGCGGTTCATCACCAGTGCATTCACCTTTTCACCTCCCAGTGTACGGATCGCGATGTTCTCAATATCCACGTCATAGTTCCGGGTCACGACCGGCTCCTTCGAAAGAAAATCCGGGATATAAAGCGGCGACTGAACGTATCCATCGTCATTATCAGCAAGCCGGAACGACTCTGTGGTAGAAAAAGGTGATCCCGACCTCCTTTTCTCACTGACCGAGGAAATGACCTTGGGTGCCGATCCGTCGGCAGCAAGATCACGTATCTCCTGCCTGATCCGTGTCCTGTCGGACTTTTTGGAAAAAAGCAGCTTCTGGTACTGGTTGGTCACGAATTTAGGCTCACCGTCCAGAATGAGTTCCCCGTCATCGAGAAGGATCACCCTGGTGCACAGTTCGTTGATGGAATTGATCATATGGGATACATAGATGATCGTCTTCCCCGAATGAAAGAATGCTTCCATCCTGGCAAAGCTTTTCCGGCGGAAAAGCTCATCGCCAACCATCAGGATCTCATCCAGGATCAGGATATCCGGATCAATGTTCACCGACACGGCAAAGGCCAGCCTGGCTTTCATTCCGCTCGAATAGGTCTTCAGGGGCTGGTTGATGAACTCGCCAACCTCGGCAAAACCGAGAATATCGTCCAGCTTTTTTTCAATTTCCTTCCGTGAAAAGCCAAGCAGGGAGCTGTAGAAAAAGATGTTCTCCATACCCGTGAATTCAGGGTTGAATCCGGATCCCAGCTCCAGCAGAGGAACAATGTTTCCGTTGGTGGTTATCTTCCCGGTGGTTGGAGTCAGTACACCGGCGATGATTTTGAGCAGGGTGGATTTTCCGGAGCCATTTTTTCCGACAATGCCCAGTATCTCACCCTTTTTAATGTTGAGGTTGATGTCGTTCAGTGCGTAAAAATCCCTGTAGTATTTCTTCTTGAGGGGATTGAACGCTTCCTTCAGCCGGTCGGTCTTGTTTTGATACAGCCGGTACTTCTTGAAAACTCCCTCGAGCTGGACGGCGTAAGTGTCTTCGTAGATGGGCTGTTCGTTCATTTGTACAGGCTAAGGATCGATGCACTATCAGACTACATCCGCAAAATGGGGCCGTAACTTCTTGAAAACCATCGTGCCAATGACCAAAAACAGGAAGGTCAGTCCCCAGAAATAAGGCGTCAGCACAGGGTGTTTCCAGAAACCGACCTGGAACAGAAAACTATCCCTGTAACCGTTCACAATATAATATAGCGGATTCAATTTCAATATATTAACATACGTCTCCGAAAATCCCCAGGTATACCAGAAGACAGGGGTCAGGAAAAATAACAGCATCGTAACGATGCTGATGATATTTTTCAGATCCGGGAAAAAAAGGCTCACGGAGGATGTGATCCAGGCCAGACCCAGCAGGAAGGCAAAAAGTGAAAGAATGTAATAGAATACCTGCAGCCAGTACCAGGAAGGGTAAACATGATTGAAGAGCAAAAAGATCACGGCGATGACCAGGATCACGGCGTGGAGCATCAGGTTCGACAGGATCTTGACCAAGGGCAGGATCGCCACCCTGAAGTTGACCTTGTTGAGCATGAACGAATAGGCGCTGATGCTGTCGGTGGCCTGTTCGAGTGTGGCCGAAAAGAAATTGAAGGCAATATAGCCGGTGATCAGGTAGGCAACATACGGAGTCCCTTCGACGTCGCTGCTGCCGAATTGTACGGAGAAGACAAAATAGAGGATCAGGATGAAGGCAAGCGGTTCAAAGATGGCCCAGACGATGCCGAGGTAATTTTTTATGTACTTGTTCAGGAAGTCGTGCCGTGTCAACTCCAGGATCAGATCCTTGTTGACATAGATCTGGTGAATGAAATCCCTGGTTTCGGCAAGAATGGTCCGTAGCGTCATAGCCTTGCATCTTGGTAGTCAAAATTAAGAAAACTATGGTTTTTGGGAAATAAAAAATGCAAATTACGTCCGGAAATAAAAAAAGCTGACCTGAAGCAGGCCAGCTTTTTCATTCATTCTTTTTATTTTAGCTGACTTTATGGATGGAGACATAGGTAAAAACCCCGTGCGGGTCACCCTTGACAAAGACCGGGAAGGGAACCCACCATTGACCCGGTCCGGCTAATCCCACCAGAAAGACACAGATCTCGATATAATCGTTTTGACCGTTACAGTAGACCACATCGCTGACATTGGGGGCGTTCATGAACCAAAAAGCCGAGAATTCGTGCGTGGGTTCCATCATTCCAGGATAAAAGACCTGGTACTCTGAATTCAACTGGAAATTATTCCCCTGAGCGTACAGTTGTCCATTCAGGAATATACCGATCGACAAGAATATGGGCCACGGAGGTGTCATCAACCGGGAGCCTCCGCCGTCCTCGCGGATGGGGCCACCGCCCTCGGGGATCAGTTCCCAGATCCACCCTGAGGAATCGATGGGTATCTCAAACCGGGCATTGACCTGATAATATCCTTCCTCCTTAGGCATAAAGAAGGAAGTCAGGAACCCGGGTGGAGGAGGAGGAATGGGTGGAACTGGAGGAGGCACCATTATGATAAACTCCGAGTGTTCATCAAAGGCAGGCTGAGGAGCTATGACCTGAAATGGAATCGGGAGCCAGGGCCGGCCGTACCAGTCCCAGTAATAAAAAAGCGGAGGCCCAGGCATGCCGAGTGGAAAATTCGCGGGCATAAAAGCCCTTGCCCTTGACTGATGGTTAAAATCGACGATCCCGTTGTTCGCCGAGGTACTGTGGATCCGCATCATCGTATTGCCATCACCGTACAGTGTACCGGTCAGCTGGTTGGTGTTGGTGATCTTAAAACACTGATTATCGTCATTGTCGATGCCGAGGCTGATGTTGGCCGGGGGATTGAAGAACCGCAGAGCTGCATCACCGGTGGCATTGGCGTTATTGATCAGCAGCTGTGGAGTCGTCGTCGCCGTATTCTGGAAGAGGTGCAGCCTGGTTGATGGCGTTGTGGTTCCCATTCCGATATTGCCGCCGGTCAGAAAGTACAGGGCATTGGCGGCACTGTTGGCCTCTATGGTAATGACATCCAGCGCATTGGCCTGGTCACGGATCTTAAATCCACCGTAGGTGGTCGCCTTGAATTTCCAGTTCGCCCCGCTGAAGTCATCCACCATGGAGTAGGTTGCCCCACCGCCGCCCCCGAGGTTGCGGATCGTGATGGTCGGCTCGCCCATGTTCTTTGCCACATAAAGCAATGTTCCGGGCGCATTATTCCCGATACCGACATTTCCGGAGGGGTAACTCCCGCCGTGGCCGGTGACCACGTGGCCGCCTGTGATCTCCCAGTCATAATCATTGCCCTGCTCCCCGCTGCCGCTCTTTTCAGCGTACAGGGCATACGGAACGGATAACAGCTCGGAAACCCCCATCAGCTCAAAATCAGTTCCCCCTGACGGATCCATTTCGATACGCAGGTAATGACTTCCGGATCCCCAGTCGATTTCCGACATATTGCCAAGAATCGTACGACCCGAACCTACCTGAAGGTTGATCAGACCAAACTCACTGGTGGTAACGGATTGGTGTTCCCTGTAAATCTCCGGGCCACTGTTGCCGGATTGCAAAATACTGATCTGCAGACTGACGTTCTGATTCGACAGCACCTGGCCTGCCCTGTCACGGGCCACTGCCTGGTACTTGAAAGCTCGGGGTGCCTGAGCGAAGAGGGTAATAGTCAGCACCCCCGTCAAAACGAGTGTAAGGAAAGCTTTTTTCATAACGAGAAGATTTTAGTAATTGACCTTATGGATCTTAAAGGACTGAGTAAGATGCGAATTCAGGTTGATGACCCTCAGAACGAACAGTGATGAGCTGAATGGACTGACATCCAGTTGTTCTTTGTGCGTCTGGGATCGGACAGTTTGATCATAGATCCGCTGACCGACAAAATCGAACAGCTCAAGCTGGATCTGCGGATCTTTCTCAAGGGAAGTAATTTCAACGGTCAAAAGGTCATTCACAGGATTGGGATATACGGCAACATCCACATCGGGATCTTCCGGAGAGTCAACTTTCAGGATCTGCAGGAAAGATTGCTGAAATCCCTGCGTGAGCAGGCTGTTTTCAGAAGAAATGGTCTCGGTCACCGCCTCGCCCAGTGTCCAGCTCAAGGAACCGTTTTTTGAGGTAAAAATATCCCCGGCACTGGCAATGACTTCGGGGATCAAGGATTGTGCCTGTGAAAAGAAGGCCAGGCCAGCAATCAGAAACAAGGAAAGGATTGAATGTTTCATCTGGATTGAGTTTAGGAAATAATGAACGGGATCAGATCAGGTATAAATAAAGTATGTAAAAATAATCACTCTGAAAACAGAAAGCAATAGGGAACGTTAAATTGAGGAAAAAAAGTGCCTCTGAGGTATTAAGGATCATTATTTTTTCAGCGTGGATATTCTGGCTTTCAGCGCCTCATTCTCTTTCTGAAGTTCGATCAGGTACAGTGTCAGCTCTTCGATCTTCTGCAACAGGATTGCGTCCATCTGACCCAGCTTTATGCCATTCGATCTCACTTCCTCGGCTGATGGAACACCCGGAAGGCGCCCGTGTTGCTGTATATATTGATCCAGCTCGGTTAATGATGGAAGGTCGTAGCCTTCATCAAAGACAAAATCCGACCAGCCGGTCTCCTTTACCTCCACTTCCTTGCAGGTGATGCTGCCGTTGACAGCCAGCTTCGAGGAAGGATTCACCTCGCCAATGCCAATGTTGCCGGAACCATTGATGTAAAGGACATTCGCTGCACTATTGGCCTCAATGGTAATGACATCCAGCCCATTGGCCTGGTCACGGATCTTAAATCCACCGTAGGTGGTCGCCTTGAATTTCCAGTTCGCTCCGCTGAAGTCATCCACCATGGAGTAGGTCGCCCCGCCGCCGCCCCCGAGGTTGCGGATCGTGATGGTCGGCTCACCCATGTTCTTGGCCACATAAAGCAATGTACCGGGCGTATTGTTCCCGATACCGACATATCCGGAGGGGTAGCTCCCGCCGTGACCGGTAACCACGTGGCCCTCCGTGATCTCCCAGTCGTAATCATCGCCCCGCTCACCGGTGCCGCTCTTATCGGCGTACAGCGCATACGGAACGGATAACAGCTCGGAAATCCCCATCAGCTCAAAATCTGTTCCCCCTGACGGATCCATGTCGATACGCAGGTAATGACTTCCGGATCCCCAGTCGATCTCCGACATATTGCCAAGAATCGTACGGCCCGCACCTACCTGAAGGTTGATCAGGCCAAACTCACTGGTGGTAACGGATTGGTGTTCCCTGTAAATCTCCGGGCCACTGTTGCCGGATTGCAAAATACTGATCTGCAGACTGACGTTCTGATTCGACAGCACCTGGCCTGCCCTGTCACGGGCCACTGCCTGGTACTTGAAAGCGCGGGGTGCCTGCGCGGAAAGGGCAAAGGCCAGCACCGCCGTGAAAATGAGTGCTAGTAAAGCTTTTTTCATAACAAGAAGATTTTAGTAGTTGACCTTGTGGATCTTAAAGGACTGAGTAAGATGCGAATTCAGGTTAATGACCCTCAGAACAAACAGCGATGAGCTGAATGGACTGACATCCAGTTGTTCTTTGTGCGTCTGGGATCGGATCGTTTGATCATAGATCCGCTGACCGACAAAATCGAACAGTTCAAGCTGGATCTGCGGCTCTTTCTCAAGGGAAGTGATTTCAACGGTCAAAAGGTCCTTCACGGGATTGGGATATACGGTAACACCCACATCGGGATCTTCCGGAGAGTCAACCTTCAGGATCTGCAGGAAAGATTGCTGAAATCCCTGCGTGAGCAGGCTGTTTTCAGAAGAAATGGTCTCGGTCACCGCCTCGCCCAGTGTCCAGCTCAAGGAACCGTTTTTTGAGGTGAAGATATCCCCGGCACTTGCAATGACTTCGGGAATCAAGGATTGTGCCTGTGAAAAGCAGGCCAGCCCAGCAATCAGAAACAATGAAAGGATTGAATGTTTCATCTGGATTGAATTAAGGAACCAATGAACGGATTCAGGTCAGGTATTTAGTATACAAATATAATCACTTAAATAGCGAAAAGCAATGCATCAATAAAATAAGTGTAAATTTATTTCAAATTCAGACGATTGCCGGTGGATACCCCTCTTCAGCCCGCCTCCTTAGCGCTGTCATGATCATGCCCAGCGATACCTTGGTCATGTAGTGGGGACTGTTGAAGATCGTTATGGAAGAGATCCCTCCCTGGCGTTTCTCCCGACTTTGACACTTTGATTTTGTAACTATTTTGTTAACAACACAGAAGGACCACCAAACCAGGTTTGTGCTACTACATTTTTTGAATTTTCAGAGTATTTTAGGGGGTATTCTCATATTCATCACTTTCAATAAATTTTGAGCATTTACTGGTATATCCGTCCTCACCCAGATCGTATGCGATTTTATATTTACAGGTATTGTCAGGACGTTATTTAATTCTTCCATGACCATTGCTACTGTCAGTGGTCTTGTTTTAATGGATTGTCCTTCAATCGCTTTTGATTCTAATCTGTCATGTTGTTCCCGAAGGGCTTTGGTCATAGTAGCTTCACACAAATAGGAAAGGAAGCAAATCATCAGATGTCCGATGATCCGATGATCGGTCCAGTGCAAAACCGGGCGTGATCTCAGGCTGCCCTTGAGTTCTCCAAAAGCGCCTTCGATTTTCCACAGTTGCTTGTAATTTAACACAATGTCTTTGGCTGAATTATTGGTTAAATTGGTGATAATGCCAAAGAAACCATCTTTTTCAAAGGTGTTTCCCGGATGAACCTCAAAACTTAACGGAATGCCATCTGTATCGGTTAACAATCCAAAAACCACCTGCGTTCAATCTGTCCGCATTTCCTTGCTGGATCCAAACTTACGCAATTGCCCCAGGTCTTCACGGGTACTTTCAAAGCGCAGAGTGGTAAAATCATAAAGCACGATGTCAACATGCATACTGAAGAGATCCTTTTTGTAATGATACAGGACCATCTCCATTTCTTCTTTATGTCGGGCCAATAGATCCAGGCTGCGGTAAATATGCTGAAGGGACAGATGGTGATTTACCATAACCGGATAAAGTCTTTCTATCCATCGCTCGTATAAAGCAAGCTTGGAAACAGGCTTGACAAACCTGGACGATACCAGGGTAAAGATCACTTTCTTCAGATCATATGAAAGCCTTTTATGCTGCCTTTACACTTCATCCAGCACTTTGGTTATGCCAAGCTCCTCCATCAACCTGTCCAGAAGAAGCAAAGAACCATAAAAATAGGCTTGCTTTATATCAAATTGCTGTAATTTTATCACGATGCTTAAATATATAAGACATAATCAAAAAGTACTATTAACAATCATTTTGTTAATGAAATGTCCACTGCATTCTCAGAAAATTAAAACAAGAAATCCGCATTTTCAAGGGTTTCAGAGCATTAAAAGCTCAACAAGTGTCAAAGTCGGGATTTACTGCTAACCTTCAGAGGACATGTGCTTCGCATGCGTATCATACCACCCGGGTACTGGCCTTTGTAAACGTTTCGACAAGACATTCTGAATAGTATGACCAGCCTTAAAATCCTTCAGGATACCATAATCGCCAAATAATTTGTACAGCAAGAATATGCCTCTGTATTCATTTATAATATTTCTATAATTTTTCCACTCACCTGGAAGTTCCTCGCCAAAAAGGCCACTTGAACCTTCCTGAAAGTGGTAATCCACGTAAGGCCCTACTTTTGTATCAAAAGGCACCAGCTGTTTTGAAATGCCCTCCTGCTGAATCGCCTTGAACCGGTCGTAACCGAGCCGTCTTAAAAGAGCAAATTCTACCTTAAGCTTCTTAAAATGTACTTTTTCAGATTCTATCGACACATAACTTGGCTTAAGGGTAAAAGTCAACAATGTTTTCAGACACACTGTATCCATACCCTCAATATCAATCTTTAAGTAGTAGGGAATGCCATATTCTTCAATACATTGTGAAAAGCTGATGACCGGAACATCAATTATTTCAGAAGATGTTCCTAACGTAGCATTTCGGTCAGCCCATTCACTGGAAATGGTTCCCCATACACTGTTGTTTATGTTTTTATAAAATTTTACAGTTGTACCCATCGTTTCTCCTGCAGGCATATCCGTAATTGCACCATCGACAATATGAAGCTGTGAAGCTTTAATTTCTTCTGCAAACTTTGCCTTGCAATGCATAACGAGGTCGGGATCCGCCTCAAAGCCAATTACCCTGAATCCACGTTTAAGGTAATAGGCTGTGTCTTCACCTCTGTGCATTCCAACATCAAATATAAGATCATTGTATTTTTTAATATATTGTTTATTAGACATTTATGATATCATTTTTATAAGTATTCTTTTTGTTTGGAAAATGCCCTGCTCCTGCCTTCCTCCGGTAAACCTGTGATAAAGAGCATTTCTATCTGGCGATTCCCGGTCTCAGCGCCGTCATGATCATGCCCAGCGAAACCTTGGTCATGTAGTAGGGACTGTTGAAGATCGTGATCGAAGAGATCCCTCCCTGGCGTTTCTGCATTGAAGTGGAAACTTCTTTGATACGGAAATGATTCCTCCCCAGCAGAACGACTGCCTCGGGCTCGGGATAATCACCGGGATAACGGTCGGCAAGGAATTCGATGGCCCTTCGGTTATAGGCGCGAAATCCCGACGTGGGATCCGTGATCCGCTGATGGATCAGCAATAAACCTAACCATTCAAAGATGCGGATGCCAAACCGCCGGCTCCAGGTGGACCTGTACCCGTCGTTCTTTTCCAGAAACCTCGACCCGATCGCAACATCGGCCTCATCACTCAACACGGGCCCCAGCAGCTTGCTGATCTCCTCAGCCTGATGCTGTCCATCGGCATCAAACTGAACGACATACGAATACCCGCTCCGGCAGGCATATTTAAAACCGGTCTGTATCGCCCCCCCAATGCCCAGGTTGAAGGGCAAATCAATCACCCCGGCCTTTCCTCCTATCCCTGCCAGCTCCCCTGTCCGGTCTTCCGAAGCATCATTGATCACCAGAACGTCCCACCCTCTCCCTTCCTCCGTGAGCATTTCCAGCACCTGCACGATGTTTGCCTCTTCATTGAATGCCGGGACCAGTATCAGAATCGGATTCATAGGTTTCGATCAACAGAATGAATGTTTTAACTTCCCTTCCGTTCTTCCAGCTCTTTGATCTTTAAACGCAAAATGCCCACCTCCTGGTTCAGCTTTTTGCTCTGATCGGAAAGCCTGGAAATGATGACGGAAAACTGAATCAGGATAAAAAAAATCGCGATCAGCAGCAACAGGAACAGGGCCGCGGGCGCATAGGCAATGCCAACCACCCGGGCCAGGATCTCCAGTGCTTCCCTGAAAACGGAAAAAACCAGGAAGACAATCCCGAAGATCAACCATAAAAGGGAATATTCCTCTTTAATCTTTTTGTTCCGGATCAGTACAAGTATCAGTGCAAGCAACAAGATACTGCCGGCGATGGCAATGTACTGGATCCTGCTGGTTTGAACCTCCGAGAGGATCAGCATCTCATTCATGGCAATGTATTTGGTCAACTACCGAAAAACTTCATGATCCGATACAATCCGATGATCTTCACCGTGTTCAGCTTATGGATGAAGCACACGAACCAGCCCTTGTCCATTTTTTTCACCACCTCGTACCCTTCGAGAAACTGCTTCCGGAAATCCATCTCACTTTTGGTGCCTGCATGACGACGAAAACAGGCCAGGTACGAATGGATCACGCCGGCAGGATAAATGGCTCCCATACGCAGCCACATCTCGTAATCCATCGTATAATGCAGGTCAGGATTGGTATGCCCCAGTTCTGCCAGCACCTCTTTCCTGAAAAATACGGCAGGCTGTGAGATATAGTTTTCCATCAGCAACCATTTATAGCTGAACTTTCTGGAAATCAAGTTTTTATAAAAAGTAACCATCCGGCGGATCTCCCGGTCATTTTCATCAATGATCCGGCACCGCCCATACACCCATTTTTTTTCAGGATGCTTTTGAAAAAAATCCTTCACTTTTTGCAACGTCCCCGGCAGATAACAGTCATCCGAGTTCAACCATCCGATGATCTCCCCGCCGGATAGGGCCAAACCCTGGTTGATGGCATCCGACTGCCCATTGTCCCTGGCAGAAAACCACCGGATCCTCCCCTCGTAACGCTTTAAAATATCCAGCGTCCCGTCGGTGGATCCCCCATCCATCACAATGTATTCAACCCCGTCATCCGCGGCCTGGTCCAAAACGCTCCGGATAGTTCTTTCAATATACCGTTGCTGGTTGTAGGAAGGCGTTATAATGGTTATCATAAGTTCCGCTGGCACTTTCAGGATGCATCGTTCCAAATCCGTCACGAAAACTAAACGTAAAGGTATAACATTATTTTTTCGCCAGGCAAAAAACACATCGCGGAGGTAAACGATTTCCTGCGAAGCCTTCACCCGTGATCGATCAGAGTGAAACAAAAAAATTTTACATTTGACACGACGTAAATGAATTGGCAATAATCAGTCTTTTCTCTGAATAACGATCACCGTGGTTAAGACATTGGCAATGAACAAATGGATCGTTCTGTTCCTGTTGACCGCCGCAGCATTTATGATCTATGCCACCACCATCCGTTCGGAGTTCCTTTTTGATGACATTTCGGGGATCACCGCCAAACCGAGGCTGACCACGTTCAAAACCTTCACCGAACTCAGCTACTGGACGAACCTCGACCACCGCCCGGTGTCGGAGCTGACTTTTGCCGTGAATTATTTTTTCGGTAAATACAATGTTACCGGTTACCACCTGGTGAACATCCTGATTCACATCCTCAACGGATGGCTGGTTTACCTGCTTTTGTCAAAGCTGCTGTCTTTTAAAACACTGATCGATAAAATACCCTTTCAGCACAGGCACCTTGTCGCACTTTTCATCGCCCTGTTGTTCATAACGCATCCCATTCAGACACAGGCCGTCAGCTACACCATCCAGCGAATGACCATCCTCTCGTCGTTGTTCTATCTTCTGGCAGTTTACCTTTACCTGCAGGGACGGCTGGAGTACCTGCAAAATCAGAAACGGGCCAAAAGCGTTGCAATGCTCGTTCTCGCCTTGTTTTCCGGCTTGCTGGCCATCCTTTCCAAACAGGACGCCATCACGTTCCCGGCTGCCTTTGCCCTGGTGGAGCTGTTCTTCATCCGGACAAAAGACGGAAAGCCCTGCCGGAGGTACCTCACCGCATTCCTTTCCTTCATTGGCCTGGTACTGCTTCTGATCGTCATCACCGGTCATCTCCCCTCCGAAACGGAAACGATCACGCGAAAAGATTACCTGCTGACCCAGTTCCGGGTGATCATCAAATACATCCAGCTTCTATTCGTTCCTGTCAATCAGAATATTGACTACGATTTAGAGCTTTCGACGACCTTATGGAGCTTCCCTGTCATCGCCAGTCTTTTGTTCATCCTTGCGTTACTGGCAGCAGGAGTGATCCTTTACAGGAAGAAAAGGCTGATCTCCTTCGGGATCATCTGGTTTTTCCTGACCCTTTCCGTCACCTCTTCGTTCATACCGATCAATGATGTCCTGTTTGAGCACAGGTTGTACCTGCCCATCATTGGCTTCAACATTGCCGTGGTGTATGCCGGTGCATATTTCCTGGCCGCGAAACACAGAACGCTCCTGGTGGTCCTTCTGACACTGATCGTGCTGGCCTGTTCCGCCGGATCAAACCGAAGGAACCAGGTTTGGAAATCAGAATATGCCCTCTGGAAAGACAGTGCTTCAAAATCACCGCGGAACCCAAGGCCCTGGAATAACCTGGGAGTGGCGCTTCAGCATATGGGCAGGACCGGGGAAGCCAAAAAAGCTTTTAAACATTCACTTCAGGTTGACTCATCTTATACATTGGCAATCAATAATCTGGGATATCTTTATTATACAGAAGGAGACCTGCAGACTGCCTTCAATCTGTTTTCCAGTGCCATCCTCCTGGATTCAGCCTACACCGATGCATTGAACAACGCCGGAGGAGCCCTGGTCAAATTGAAACGCGCACAGGAAGCAATCGTCTTATACGAAAGGGCGATCCGGTCGGCAGCCGATTATGGCAATTCCTACCATAACATGGCCATAGCGTATATGCATATGAATGAATTCGGGAAAGCCCTCGAAACCATCAACCGGTATCTCGCCATCAAGCCCGATGATCCCGACGGGCTCGTCTGGCTTGGTGAATGCTACTATTATATGCAAAAATTCCCGGAGGCAATTCAGGCATACGAGCGATCCATTCGGCTGGCACCGGAATCCCCTGCCGGCCTCACCGGTCTGGGCAATGTGTACAGGGCGATGGGAGATACCGGTAAAGCGCGTGATTGCTACATCCGTGCCCTGCGGATCAATCCCACCTACGAGCCTGCGCGGTCGGGGTTGGAGCGGATGGGGAAATAGTTGGCGGTCGGCAGTCAGGCTTAACGCGTGGCGTAAATAGTCATGCGGTGCAGGATGGGACATCATTTAAAAGGCGAATCGGGCTCCTTGGCCATATGCTCGTAGGCCAGCCTGTCGACCAGGGAAGGGCAGAACTTGTTGAGGAACACGGTAAACTTACCTTCCAGGAATGTCAGGATCAGCGACCGTTTTCGTTTTTCGATCGCCCGCACGATCCGCCGCGCCGCCTCTTCCGCGGTCATCATCTTTCCTTCATCGCGTGGCGTCGTCCCCTGTGGCGTTCCATCGGCGGTAAGCGACAGGTTTCGGATGTTGGAACTGGTAAACCCCGGAGCGGCCACCAGCACGTGCAGCCCCTTTTTACGGTTCTCGCACCGCAGCGTATCCAGAAAACCGCGTATGGCAAATTTGGAAGCCGCATAGCCTGTGCGCCCCGGCAGCCCTATGTACCCCGCAACCGAAATAATGCCAACGACCGATCCCCTTGACTGAAGCAAATGTGGCAAGGCGTACTTGGTACAATAAACTGTTCCCCAAAAGTTTACATCCATCAATTGATGCAACACTTTAAGGTCCAGATCCTCAAACAGCGCCCGCATGGAAATGCCCGCGTTGTTGATGAGCACATCTACGCGTCCAAAGGCTTCGACCGTTTTCTGCACCAGGTTCCGGCACTCGTCTTCCCTGGACACATCGGTTGGAACGGCAATGGATGTGACGCCCCGGCGGGAGAAGTCGCGGACCATTTCCTCCAGTTTTTGGCCGTTTCGGGCTCCCAGGGCGAGTACGGCCCCCCTTTGGGCCAGTTCACTGGCCAGCGCGAAGCCGATGCCCGAGGAGGCACCGGTGATGATGATCACGTTATCCTTCATAGAAGATCAAATAGCAAAGAGTAAAGTTCAAAAATCAAAATTTATATAGTCACGATATACTTCCCGGATTCCCTCTTCGAGTCCGATGCTCGGGTGCCAGCCGAGGTTGTTTATTTTCGAAACATCCATAAGCTTTCTTGGTGTACCGTCGGGTTTAGAGGGATCGAAACGGATCTCTCCCCGGAATCCGATGGTTTCGCTGACCAGGAGCGCCAGTTCTTTGATGGTCAGGTCGGTGCCGCTTCCGATGTTCAGGTGGCTGTACACCGCTTCCGGCCGCCCGTCCCTGTCCCGTATCACGGTCCGGATGTCGCCCGCGTGGAGCTTTTCCATCACGAACAGCACCGCTCTTGCCAGGTCGTCCACGTGGAGGAATTCCCGCCGCGGCGTCCCCGTGCCCCATAGCGTCAGCGTCACCGCGCCGCGGGGATCTTTCCGGATGCCATAGGCCGATAGTGTCACAAGGATGTCTTCTGCATGCTGCAGATCCTTTGTCGCTGCACTCCTCAGGACACGCTCCTGACTTCCGGCTGCTGATCCCGACTTTCGTCGGGACGTCGCTTCGCTCCGCTGCTGACCTGCCGACCGTTGACCTGCTGACCGCTGACCTGCCGACCGCTGACCTGCTGACCGCTGACCTGCCGACCGCTGACCTGCAAGATCTCTTTGGATTGCGGTAAAATCACCTTCCTCCAGGCACCGTGCAAGGTAGATCTTACGGATGAGGGCGGGGAGGACGTGGGAATGCTCGAAATCGTACTGATCGTTCGGGCCGTAAAGGTTGGTGGGCATTACCGGGATGAAGTCACAGCCATATTGATCGTTGTAGGCCTCGCACATCTTGATGCCTGCGATCTTGGCAATGGCGTAGGGCTCGTTGGTATATTCCAGCAGTCCCGTAAGCAGTTGCTCCTCGCTGATCGGCTGGGTGGCATATTTGGGATAGATGCAGCTGCTGCCGAGGAACAGGAGTTTTTTCACTCCGTGCACATAGCTCTGGTGAAGGATGTTGTTCTGGATCATCAGGTTCTCAAAGATGAACTGAGCACGGTAGGTATTGTTGGCCACGATCCCCCCCACCCGTGCTGCTGCCAGAAAGACATATTCCGGTTTTTCCTTTACAAAGAAAGCCGCCACTGCCTGCTGATCGGTCAGATCCAGCTCAGGGTGGGATCGCATCACCAGGTTCCCGTAACCGCTGCCGGCCAGGCACCTGACGATCGCCGACCCTACCATTCCCCGGTGTCCCGCGATGTATATTCTACTTCTGTGATTCATAGCAGTCTTATGTTCAATCGGCAATCGGTAATCTGCAATCGGTAATCTGTAATTTCTCTCTCCTCTCTCCTCTCTCCTTTCTCCTTTCTCCTCTCTCCTCTCTCCTTTCTCCTCTCTCCTTTCTCCTCTCTCCTTTCTCCTCTCTCCTCTCTCCTCTCTCCTCTCTCCTCTCACTCAAAGTATCCCATCACCTCGTACCCGTGATCTTTCAGGAACAGTTCTTTCTTCATCAGGGCAATGTCCGATTCCATCATTTCCCGCACCAGGTCCGCAAGCGTGCATTCCGGTTCCCAGCCGAGTTCACGGCGGGCTTTCGAGGCGTCGCCCTGGAGGATATCCACTTCCGTGGGACGGTAATATTTTTTATCAACCTCAACGACAACGGTGCCTTTATCCAGCTGATATTCAGGATTATGACAGGCAATGACGATCCCGGTCTCCTCCTCACCCCTGCCGGTGAATTCAAGCTCGATGCCTATTTCGCTGAAAGCCATCCTGACAAGTTCTCTAACCTCCGTAGCGACGCCCGTGGCGATGATGTAATCATCCGGCTGGTCCTGTTGCAGCATCAGGTGCATTGCTTTCACAAAATCCCTGGCGTGGCCCCAGTCGCGCCGTGCCGAAAGGTTGCCCACGAACAGCCGGTCCTGAATTCCGAGTGCGATGCGCGCCGCGGCGCGGGTGATCTTACGGGTGACAAACGTCTCGCCGCGGATGGGTGACTCGTGGTTGAACAGGATCCCGTTACAGGCAAAGATCCCGTAGGCTTCCCGGTAGTTCACCGTGATCCAGTAGGCGTAGAGTTTGGCCACGCCATAGGGGCTGCGGGGACAGAAGGGCGTTGCCTCGGTCTGGGGGATCTCAGCTGCATTGCCGAACAATTCCGATGTGGAGGCCTGGTAGAAGCGTGTCTTCTTCTCCAATTTCAGCAGCCGGATGGCCTCCAGCAGGCGGAGTGTCCCCAGTGCGTCGGCATTCGCCGTATACTCCGCCGTTTCAAAGCTCACCTGGACGTGCGACTGGGCGGCCAGGTTATAGATCTCATCCGGCTGTATCTCCTGTACGATGCGGATCAGGTTGGTCGAGTCCGTCAGATCGCCATAATGCAGGATGAAGTTCTTATTATCCAGGTGCGGATCCTGGTACAGGTGATCGATGCGCTGGGTGTTGAACATCGAGCTCCGGCGCTTGATCCCGTGAACCGTGTAATTCTTTTTCAGAAGGTATTCTGCCAGGTACGCGCCATCCTGGCCAGTTATTCCGGTGATCAGTGCCACTTTCATCAGTGCGGTTTTTTGGGGATGAAGGCGCTAAGATACGAAAATAATGAAAGAACCTGGTTTCGCGTTTCGGGTTTCGTTTTCAGGATATTGCGCAGGGTGCAGGTGTTATCTTACAGGATTTCGACGCTATTATTTCATTGCAATAAAAAGAGGCCTGAGCCCTCCTAAATAACCAAATCTCGATGACCAATAAAAAATTACCTCCACGCTTTCAAATCCTATTGCATTGGTGTCGTATATGAATTGCCAGCCAAAATTATGAAAGCAAAGACTGCCTGTACTTATTGGATCACCGTGCCATTCCTCAGGGAGTATATGAACAATATTGCCATCATCATCCAAATATGCTCTTAAAATATTATTTTCCTGATAGGGATAAAAAGGAATGGAAAAAAAAAGTGTGCCATCTTTCTTTAAACACCGGAAGCACTCCTTCAATGCTTTTTTATAATCGTAGATATGTTCAAAACAATCAAAGGTCAGAATATAGTCAAAGGCATCCCGGTCGAACGTGAGGTCACAAAGATCCTCATTTCTGATTCCCGGAAAATTGTCAGCGATGAATTTCCCTGGCTTACCCAGAAACTCACTCCCTATTACATAAGGAAATTTTCTTTTCAGTAATCTGAATAAGGGGGTTGTTTGTTCGGTTATATAGATGCTGGAAGTTGTGTCAGGATTTATTTTGGTACATAAGAAATGATAAATTGACCGCACTCTGGCATATAGGAGACAATGGGGACAAATTAACCGCTCTCTTAAATTTGGAATGAAGATCCCATTACGAAGAAATGAATATTCATAATCAACAGATAAATCGACTGCTTCATTGCAAACCCAGCAAATCCCATTAAAAGTATATTGATCATTCTTATTTTCTAACAGGGTATTTTCAAGTTGCTCAATTTTATTGATTAAATCTTTTTCTTTCGAACACAGCATCCTGAATTCAGCAAAATCATGAACACTGAATGCATATAATTCATCATTTATACAATCAAAATATTGATTTTCATTCAATTGCATAAATTTGAATTTGGTTTGATATTGTTTTCCACCAAACAGTAGCACAAATATACATTGATTCTATTTTAAGATGCCACGCAAACTTTTAATCCCGGACAAGGACGAGAATCGGGTCACATTTCTCCCTTTTCCGTATTAACAGTTATAAAATCGGCTATCTGCTATCAGCAATCTGCGATCTAATCGGCGATCTAAATCGGCAATCGGCTATCAAATCGGCAATCGGCAATCGGCTATCGGCTATCTAAATCGGCCATCGGCTATCAGTAATCTGAATTGACAGACTGCAAGTTACCCATAGCCGATTGCAGATTTAGCTTGCCGATTGCAGATTTAGATTGCAGATTACAGATTTAGATTGCTGATTACAGATTGCTGATCGCCGATTCAGATTGCCGATCGCCGATTAACAGGGTCACATTTCCCCCCCTTTCCGTATTAACAAATATAAACCGGGTACAATTATTCCAAGTCCTGTGAAGAAAAAAAACGATAACACGAATAAGTTATCATTTAAGTACGTATATTTGTACTTATTTAATAACTTATTGAAAAAGAAAATGAAAGCGACCAATTTCACAGAGTTCAGGACTCAGCTGAAAAAATACCTCGATGAGGTTGAAAATGATAATGAAATCCTGATCATTAAGCGAAGCAACGGCGATGGCGCTGTCCTGATCTCGTTAAATGAGTACAATTCGTTAATGGAGACCGTTCATCTGCTGAGTTCAAAAGCCAATGCGGATCGGTTATATGAATCTATACGGCAAATGAAGGAAGGCGATGTTGTTCACAAAGATTTAACAACAGACTGATGCGAATCACCTTTGCCCTTAATGCATGGGAGGATTACACCTCATGGCAGTCGGAGGATAGAAAGATCCTGAAAAAGGTCAATGAATTAATTAAGGATATTGAACGATCTCCTTATGAAGGCCTGGGAAAGCCGGAGCCACTGAAATATGACCTGGCCGGATTATGGTCACGCCGCATCGACCGGGAGCACCGGCTGGTTTACAGGGTGAATGACAATGAGATCCTTATTTACAGCTGCAGGTTTCATTACGATTGACCCCGGGGAACATTTCCCACTCTTTCCGGATTAACAATTATAAAACTGTTAACTGTAAACATGACACAGGATAAAAGTCGACTTATTGTACCGGATGAAGTCGTAATGACCAAAATATACTTCATCCGAGGAGAAAAGGTAATGATAGACAGCGACTTAGCTCAACTATACGAAGTTGAAACGAGACGCCTTAATGAACAGGTCAGAAGAAACAGGGATCGATTTCCTGAAGATTTTATGTTCCTACTGACACAAGAGGAATTTGACAACTTGAAGTCGCAAATTGCGACTTCAAGTTGGGGAGGCAAACGGAAATTACCCTATGCGTTTACAGAACATGGGGTACTTATGTTATCCAGTGTCCTGAACAGCGACAGAGCAGTGAAAGTTAATATTCAGATCATGCGCATCTATAGCAGATTACGTCACTTGCTGCTTACACATAAAGATGTTTTGTTAAGACTTGAAAAAATTGAGCACACACTTGTGGGTCATGATCGTAAAATTCTCTTGATATTCAACTATATCAAACAATTAGAAAAATCACGGCAACAGCAGGAAGATCAAACCAATCGTAAAAAGATTGGATTTAAGCGGTAATAAATCGGCTGTCAGCAATCAGTAATCAGCAATCAGCTATCAGCAATCTGCGATCTAATCGGCGATCTAAATCGGCAATCGGCTATCGGCTATCAGTAATCTGAATTTCCAGATTGCTGATTACTGATTACTGATTACTGATTGCAGATTTAGATTGCCGATTACAGATTGCCGATTGCAGATTTAGCTTGCTGATTACAGATTGCAGATCGCCGATTGACAGGGTCACATTTCCCCCCTTTTCGTATTAACAGATGTAATTAACTGCGAACAGCAAACCTCGATTTCGCAGTTTTAAATAAAGTATTACAGATGAGATATTAACTAATTAGTTAATTTTGTTATGAAACGATCTATTTACGTTTTCAAAAATTACTTTCTGGAGTTCTTTGAAAAACAAGATCTTAAAACACAAAGGAAAATCGAGATCACGATGGATTTAATCCGGTATGAGGAACGAATTCCGGCGAATTTTTTCAAACACATCCGAGGCACAAATGGAATTTATGAGATCAGGATTTCAACATCCCATCGGAATATCCGGATATTCTGTTTTTTTGACAAGGATGACCGGATTATTATCATGAATTGCATCGTCAAAAAATCAGGAAAAATACGTACAGGTGAACTGAAACAGGCAATTTTAATCAGAAGGAATTATTTCATGGAACAATCCAATATTGACAGAAAATGAAAAAAATTACAGATTTCGAAGAATTGTTAACACGAAAATACGGACCCAGAGGCACACCGGAAAGAGAGCTTTATGAAAAAGAAGCACTCGCGTTTCGACTGGGAATTATGCTTAAAGAAGAACGTAAGAAAGCGAAACTCACCCAGCTTGATCTTGCTAATCGAACCGGCACCAGGAAAAGCTATATTTCAAGAATTGAAAGAGGGAAAAGCGACATCCAGGTATCTACTTTTCACAGGCTGGTAGAGTACGGACTGGGAAAAAACCTGGTAATTGAAATTGTATAAATCAGTGTCAATCCGCCCAACTGATCAGGATGGCTCAGGGTAACATTTTCTATCTTTCCGGATTAACAGATATGAATAATTGCGAACTGCAATCCTCGCTTTCGCGAGGACAAGCAGCAAACTGCAAATCGAAGCGAATCGGAGATCCCGACTTGCCGGGATTGCAAATTGAAGTTTGACGTTTGTCGTTTGCAGTTCGCTGTTCACCGTTTTAAAAATAGTTATTGTTAAATTGTAACTTATTAGTTACATTTGCAAAGGAGCCGAGTTGGAAAGGATACGGCATATTGTCGCTTATAAGGACCATTTTGAAAAATTCCTTGTCAAGCAACCAGAAAGAGTCAGGATTAAGATTTATAAAATCTTAAATCTTATAGAGTATGAACAAAAGGTACCAGAAAAATATATTAAACATATTGAAGGAACAAATGGTCTTTATGAAACCAGGGTTTCAATTGGGAATCAGCAATGGAGAGTGTTTTGTTTTTTGACAGTGGTAAGCTGGTGATTCTTCTAACCGGCTTTCAAAAGAAATCTGCAAAAACCCAAAAAAGAGAAATTGAAAGGGCTTTGCGACTTAGAAAAGAGTATTTTAAAGAGACAAGAAATGAAAAATAAAAAATCAAACGTAACCACTTGGTCAAAGATCAAAGATCGTCAGTTCGGTAAAATCGGCACACCGCGTCGTGATGAGTTAGAACGGGACTTTGAATCGTTCAGGATAGGGATACTCTTGCGGCAAGCCAGAGAATCAAAACTCATGACTCAGGAACAGTTGGCACAACGAGTGTCCAAAAAAAGAAGCTACATTTCACGTATCGAAAACGATGTAAGCAATATCACGATTAAAACACTTTACGAAATCGTAGAGATCGGACTTGGAGGAAAAGTTCGGATAGAGATTGATTGGAACGAAATTGACCGTTTTAAACTTCAAACTGCGAATAGCGAATAAGAAACGCACCCCTCCCTCCCGCCGTTATCCTTATTTTGGCCGGTTATTACCAGATAGAAGATGGTTGCGGTTGACATTTTGTGCCCCTTTCCAACTCCCGGCTTCAATCGGGACAGGCGGCGATCCCCGCTTCCGCATTAAACTCAATCGGAAGATTATGACAAATGCTATTCTTTCAAGAAACTACATTCCATTGATTTTTGAGCTCAGGGGAATGTTCGTCATGCGGGATGCTGATTTAGCCGTTCTGTACGGGGTTGAAACAAAACGGTTAAAAGAGCAGGTCCGCCGAAATCTCAAGCGATTCCCTGCGGATTTTATGTTTGAGCTTAATAAGGACGAAATTGAATGTTTGAGGTCGCAAATTGCGACCTCAAAACGCGGAGGGACACGGTATGCGCCAATGGCATTTACCGAACAGGGAGTTGCCATGCTTTCTTCCGTTCTGGATCAGAAACTGAACAGGGTTTTTTAAATACCTGCTGGACAAGATCTACGCACTGCACCAGAGAAGTACTGAAAGGAAGCCGGTTGGATTCAGGATCAAAAAATGACGGTCGGCGGTCAGCGGTCAGCGGCCTGTCCCGAGGAACGCAGTGACGAGGGATCAGCAGTCGAACTACCGCGTAGCGGTTAAAGTATTGTAGTCAGCGGTCAGCAGTCGAACTACCGCGTAGCGGTTAAAGTATTGTAGTCAGCGGTCAGCGGTCAGCAGTCGGATTACCGCGTAGCGGTTAAAGTATTGTAGTCAGCAGTCAGCGACCGAACTACCGCGTAGCGGTTAAAGTATTGTAGCAGCAAAAGCGAATAACCCAACCATTTGTATTCCCCGGAGGGGATGGAGAAGGACAGAAAATTATCAGAACTACTCCAACAGCTACGGGATATTAACTATTTCTTTCGTAAAAATATCAGGAACACTATCAAGATATAATGTGTCTGGACACAGATCAAGTTCATTGCTCCACTGGATGCTGCCAAGAAATGGCCGTACTGAATTAAATATATGAAGATCCTTTAATTCAGTAAATTTCCCCCTGTCAAGATAAGGCTTCAGGTCAAAGATTTTAACTTCCTCATTATCAAAAACAAGCAATAAGCGATAGTTTATTTGCGGTTTGACACTTTTAACTCTTGGGAGCATTGAACAGATTATTTTAATGGTTCTATTTTAAAAATATTTTCACCTTTCATCGCCAGTTCCCAGTTTGCCAGAAGTTCTTCCTGATGTATCTCAATCCAGGCCTGAACAAGTTTCATTTTGTTTGATTTAAGTGTTCCTTCTATCAGGGTTCCTTCCGGAATTGAAATAATCGCCTCTTCTTCCTGGTATTTTACATGAATGTGAGGAACATGGTGACGTCTGTTATCAAAGAAATAAAGCGAAACAATAATTCCATAGAACATTGAAATAATGGCCATGTAATAATGATTAATACACAAAATTAAGTATAAAATCAATTTTTTATGAAATATGTCCGGAAAAATTCTGTTTCGACCTTGCATGTCCGAATGCTGGTTATTCAGGGAGGGGTAACATTTACCCCCTCGTTCCAGATCAACAGGTGTATGATCAGCGTTCGGCGGGAGGCAGGAAGCGGGAAGCGGTAGGTGGCCAGCAAACCGAACTACCGCGTAGCGGTTGAAGTATTGTAGAACCAAGCGTCGGATCATTCCATGTCATTCCCCGGAGGGGATAAAGAAGACACATAAAAATCGCAAATTCCATCCCGATTGCAATCGGGATCAAATTCCAAACAAATCACAAGATCCAAATTCCCTGGCTGCTTCATTTTTGCTCCACGGCCGCTTTTTAATTCGTACTTTTTTGAGACCAAAAAAGTACCAAAAAAGTCTTTTTCAGGGCGAGGTTCTCCCGACACCTGGCGGTGTCGGGACCGGGCAGCTCACCCTGCCAAATCCCCGTCGCATGGCTCCGGGTATTTGGTACCACCAGGGCTTCGCTGCCCTGAACTGCGCCCTGAAGTTCAATACATTTCTTGTTCTTTCATCCTTCCTTTCGAATTTCTCCCTGGCCTTCACCTCGATGAATATCCATAGCTGATTGCCGAGGGAGAGGTGGAGCGAGAAGTAGAAGGCGATTTGCGAAAGGAGATCAGATATCAAAAATATTTCTGATCTCCTATTTCCTTTGGAATCTCTCCCTCGCCTTCCACCTCGACTTCTATCTCTGCAATCGTTGATGGACATTCGCTCGGGCCCTGCGGCCGTGGAGCAAAAATGAAGGCTGCCTCGAATTATGAGTCAGCACTCAGCGGCCTGTCCCGAGGAATCCCGCCTGCGGCGGGATGACGAGGGATCAGCAGTCGGCGGTCGGACTACCGCGTAGCGGTTAAAGTATTGTAGTCAGCGGTCGTGCTACCGCGTAGCGGTTAACGTATTGTAGAACAAGGGCGTCGTTTGGAAAATCTCACAATCGGCTATCGGCAGGGTAACATTTTTCCCTTTTTCGTATTAACAGAAAGAAACCTACCGGTAACCATTTTGAATTTTACTTCAAATGTCACTTGAGGCAAGGTGTTGATTATTTTTGCATAAATTACAAATGTCATGGATTCGTCAGAATTAAAAATCGAATTATTCAGAAAGATTGATTCGCTCAGCTCAGAACGATTAAAAAAAGTTTATGGGAAGATCCTCAATTTTCTGAACAGTCAGGATGACACGGAGGAGTGGGATGCACTCACAGGAAGTGAACAACAAGCTCTTCTCGATGGAATCCATCAGCTGGAACAAGGAAAGGTAGTTCCACACGAACAAGTCATAAGGGAAGCCAGGGAAAAATATCAGAAAAATGAAGAGGAAAGTTGAAACGAGCATCGAAATTATCCGGCTCTTCGATACCCGGCAGGATCCCCGGGAACTTAAGTTCAAATAGCGTTTTGCCACGCAGCGCTATAAAATCCCAAATTCCATCCCGATAGCAATCGGGATGGAATTTGTAATTTTCTTATGGATTTGTATCAATAAAGTAAATTTTTATTTACTTTTGCATGAAATGTTCAGAATTATACCGGATTCTGATAGATGATGGCTGGTATGCGATTTCACGGAAAGGATCGCATATCAAAATGAGGCATCCAGTAAAGAAAGGAATCATTGTTTTTTCCGACCATGGCAGTCAGGAAGCCGGTAAGGGCCTTGTACGAAAGACTTTGAAAGTGGCAGGGATCGCCAGACGAAAAGAATCTTAAGAATCACAGACGTGAAGAAACAAACATTCATCATTGAAATAACCGGCACTGGTTTTTCAGCATATGCAGCCGATCTGCCTGTATTCACTACCGGCCGGAATCTCCATGAGTTAAAACTGAACTGCCTGGAAGCTCTTCAGTTATACTACGAAGACATCCATGAGTCCTGTTCCCTTCCAGATATCTCCCTGGAAGTCGATCTGCAACAATTCTTTAAATATTACCATATCATCAATTCCCGGTTTCTTGCCCACCGCATCGGAATGAATGCATCGCTCCTGTCACAATATGTCATGGGGCATAAACACCCCTCTGCAAGACAGACTGAGAAGATCCTTCGTGGTATACAGGAAATTGGGAAGGAGCTGTCGGATATCGGTGCGTTGAGAAGATCCCGGGTGTAATCCCAATAGTGCCGGTGGGCAAATCGCAAATTCCATCCCGATTGCAATCGGGACCAAATTCCAAGCAAATCACAAAATCCAAATTCCCTGGCTGCTTCTTTTTTGCTCCACGGCCGCTTTTTAATTCGTACTTTTTTGAGACCAAAAAAGTACCAAAAAAGTCTTTTTCAGGGCGAGGTTCTCCCGACACCTGGCGGTGTCGGGACCGGGCAGCTCACCCTGCCAAATCCCCGTCGCATGGCTCCGGGTATTTGGTACCACCAGGGCTTCGCTGCCCTGAACTGCGCCCTGAAGTTCAATACATTTCTTGTTCTTTCATCCTTCCTTTCGTAACTCTCCCTCGCCTTCAACCTCTATTTCTACCTGGGTAATCGTTAATGGCTATTCAAGGAGGCCCGTCCTTATGCTTATTTTAGCCGGTTATTGCCAGGATGTTGAATGGCACACCGGGAACATATGTCGCACGTCGCTTTATGAAACAAATCCCGCTGTTGGCCGTAAAAACAGCAGGGCTCGTAAAAAAAATCACGGAATATTTGTATCAGTTGTCAAAATATCTTACTTTTGGCTAAGAAAGTATCACGAATCGAACTTATAAAGATTGATGAGTTGATTTTTGTTATTCATCCATGGGCATGGTGGAGCAAAATGTCAGTCTGACAGAATCGCAGAAGCAGTAGTAGGCAAGAAGTTGGTCATCATTTAACGCACTGTATCGAAGAAAAAAGGACGCACATCGGTTTTTTATCTTCTGTCGTTCCGCATTTTGATTTGCCGGAGCCTTCCAACAATTCAGTGATTTCAGCGTATTTACCGTTGGAGTCGTTGAGAAAGGCATCATGAGGCAAATTGGTCATCGGTATTTATTCCGCACCCGTTTTTCCGGTGGCTTTCCCATCGTTTTCCCGTGGAGTATTTTTGCACGCACGCGTGATCGTTTCCGCCATGCCCGGCGCGCGAACCGATTAATCTGCAATCGGCAATCGGCAAGCGGCTATCTAAATCGGCAATCGGCTACATGTCCTGAGGGCGAAGCCCGAAGGATCAGCAATCGGCGATCTGAATTAACAGATTGCAGATTACAGATTGCCGTTGGCAGATTTAGATCGCTGATCGCCGATTGCAGATTGCAGATTAGATTGCTGATCGCTGATAGCAGATTGCCGATTTATATTGCTGATAGCAGATTGCCGATCATTTAATTCATCCGCCCCTTGTCCACCACCCAACATACGAAACACTCAATCGGGAATCGAGCAGACGGACGAAATAGATCCACTAAGATCGGTTGGGAATATTTTGTTATTTCAGTTTGGGTAGTTTTAATTTTTATAGTATTGCCACCTAGGACTCTTGGGTATTCTAGTATTTTAAAACATAATTGGATTACTAATGATCGATTAAGAAAAGAAATAAAGATAAATTATTTTGATTACTACCTTGGTAACAATAAAGGTGATGATTGTTCTGTTGATGCCGGCGAGGGAGGAATAATTGGGGAATGTAGCGATCAAATTTTCCAAATCAATGCTTCAGTTACAGGTACGGAACCATATACATATGAATGGACAGGGGATGGAGTCAATTACCTGAACTTCACAACGATCGAAGACCCTATCTTTGGCCCTGCCCCAGATGGATCCTATACCCTCACCCTGACTGTAACCGATGATTATGGATGTACAGCCTCCGATAATGTCACAATCATCGTTGCCCCTGCTCCAACAGTTGAGGCCGGTACCGGAGGAACCATTGGCGAATGCGCTTCGGAAACATTCCAGATCGCTGCCTCATCAAGCGGAACAGGACTCGAATTTGCCTGGACAGGTACGGGCACGGCATACCTGAGTTCAACAACGATCGAAGACCCTATCTTTGGCCCTGCCCCAGATGGATCCTATACCCTCA
>DAOQWY010000009.1:0-10064 GCA_035342335.1 Bacteroidales bacterium | reverse complement strand
CCCTGACTGTAACCGATGATTATGGATGTACAGCCTCCGACCAGGTCACTATTGTAGTAGCTCCTGCTCCAATTGCTATTGCAAACAGTAACAGCCCTCTATGCGAAGATGAAAACCTCCAGTTATTTGGCAGTTCAAACGGAATGAGTGATTACATATGGATTGGACCTAACGATTTTACATCCACTTTACAGAATCCAATAATCGATAATGTCACAATTGCTGCAGCTGGCACATATACATTGACAGTGACAGATATCTACGGATGCATGGCATCTTCAGAAACTATTGTGACAATTTATCCAACTCCAACTGCTGATAGCCCTGACGACCAGGCCTTTTGCTTTGGAGAAACTACACCTGTTATTCCGCTAACCGGTACGCCAGAAGGAGTGGTCTTCGATATATCAGGAGGCACGTCAATTGGGTTACCTAATCAAACAGGAGTCACTGAGATTCCTTCATTTATTGCTTTGACTGGAACGGCGACAATAACAATTACTCCACATGCCAATGGATGTACAGGATCACCTGTGACTTTTATCATCCAGGTATTTCCATTACCCAATGTCATTGCTATACCATCCTCACAAACAATTTGTTCAGGTGCCTACACCAATATAAATCTTACCAGCAATGTACCTAATACAACTTTTTCATGGATTATATTTTCGATAACGCCCCCTGGAAGCATTGCCGGAGCACTTGATGATGATGGGAATCAGATAATACAACAGTTATTTAATAATATAACATCTAATGCTGTTGTAATTTATAAGGTTTATCCTCATGCGAACAACTGCACAGGAATACCAGTAAACGTAACGATTACTGTAAAACCTCCTCATACTTTAATAATTAACGATCCTGATCCTGTGTGTACCCCATCTACAGTCGATCTGACAGATCCTTCCATTACTGAAGGCTCCTCACCCAATTTAATATTTACTTACTGGTTAGATGCTGCTGCAACCATGCCTTTGCCAAATCCATCATCCGTATCTACAAGTGGAACCTATTATATTAAAGGGCTTGATCCCTCCACTAATTGCTACACAATAAAACCGGTGGTTGTTATTATTAATTCTTCACCAACTTTAGTAATTAACAATCCTGAACCGGAATGCATCCCTGCGACTGTAGACATTACGGATGAATCAATCACAGAAGGTTCGACACCCGGACTTATTTTTACTTATTGGTATGATGCTGAAGCAACTGTACCTTATCCAACTCCTGAAACAGCTGAAAACGGGACCTATTATATAAAAGGCACAACTGATCTCGGATGCTATGATATACAACCTGTTGTTGTGACTATTTATTCTGATCTGGGAATTCCTGTCTTTGAATTAGGTGAGTTTTCAACAGCATGTTCTGGTAGTGAACCAATTATATATTCTGCTACTGCTGAAAATGCTATTACGTTGACTTATAGTTTGGATCCGACAAGTCTTGCAGCTGGTAACACCATTAATCCAAATACAGGGGAAGTTACATTCGCATCCGGTTATACAGGAACCATACTAATTACTGCTACTGCGACCGGCTGCGGGCCAAATACAACAGCAATTCATTCTGTAACTGTCTTACCTTCTCCAACAGTATCCTTAGTCGCTTCACCTACAACAATTTGTGAAGGGGAGAGTACTACATTAACTGCAACTAATTCGGGTGGTATTATTATGGACTCATATTCAGGTACATCTGGAAATGTAAATTTAAATATACCGAATAATAGTAATACTCAATATGCAAATTCAATAATTACATTAACTGGAAGTATGGGGGCTACCTTAGCACCTAGCGATATTTTAATTATTACATTAAACATTACTCATCAATATGATGCTGATCTAGATATATTTCTTATTGATCCAACTTTTACTAGAGCTATGTTATTATCCTCAGATAATGGAAATGATGGAAATGATTATAGAAACACTGTTTTAAGAACAGACGCAACAAATGTTATTGGTACAGCAGGAAATAATACAGCACCCTTTACGGGAACATATAGACCTGAAGGGACAATAACTACTGTTCCTGATAGGACAGGTGCAGCTAACTTTGGTAATTATAATTTAGTAGTTCCTGCAAACGCATTAAACGGTGCTCCTATTGATGGAAATTGGACTTTAAGGGTTTTCGATGATGCAACTCATTGGTGGTGGATACAAAATACAGGAAGTCTAGATAACTGGTCTATAGAAATTATTAAACCAATAGGCAGTGGATATACTACTGAAATAAGTGGACCACCGATCATAGGGGATGTCATTTATTCGGGAGCTAATAGTACTACAGCAACTGCTGTTGTTACTCCTCCAGTCGGAACCCATATTTATACAGCTATAACTCTTGATGGGAATCATTGTGAAGGGATCTCTAACCAGGTTACAATCGTAGTAAATCCTCTGCCTCAAGCAGATATTACAGCCGATTATTGTTCTGATCCGAATGGGATGATTCTGCTGACAGCACATCCAGATAATATGTCGTATTTATGGAGCACAGGGCAAACAACACAACAAATAGCGGTTGATATTGTCGGTATTTATAGTGTTACGGTTACAAATCCCGCAACCGGATGTCATAAAACAGATTTCTTAGATGTTTCCATCGAGATGGTAGAAGATGGACATTTTACAAATTTCAATCCTTCAGATGTGACTTTCTATACTGAATATGAGCTTCGTCAGGAATTATATTATGGAGGTGATTGGACCTATTATCGTCCTAATTATGCTGGGTATGCAGTTCATGAAAGTGCATGGGCGGGGTGCGATCCTTGCGATTGGGTTGGTTGTTGTCCTAATCCGATAGGTGGTCACCCGGGTTGGCATGGAAGGGATCATACTAACAATACTGTAGGCCCAAGAAATTTCATGCTTGTTGATGGTGCGCAGGAACCACTTGTGATTTGGCAGAATGAGATTGATGTCGATCCTGGGACTACCTATTATTTCAGTGCCTGGGCCATGAATGTTGAATGTGCGCATCCAGCCGGAGAATTACAGTTTGAAATTAATGGGACACCTATTGGAATAAGTGCAGATTTAAATGCTCCTGACTACGTGAATAATCATTGTCCTTCTAATGAAGCCAAGGTCAATCTGGATAATTGGGTTCGATTCTGGGGAGAATGGACTGCAGATGCAGAAACGGCTATTGTAAAAATAGTAAATCTTGATCTTTTTGAAACTGGAAATGATTTTGGATTGGATGACATTTCCTTTGGTACACTTCAACCTCCTCCATTGATTATTGATCCAGAGGTCGAAGGTGAAAATTCATCTGTCTGTGAAGGAGAAACAATTCAGCTCCTATCCAATGTCACAAATGGATTAGAACCATTTACATTTCTGTGGGAAGGCCCAGAAGATTTCTCTTCAACTGAAGAAGATCCTGCAATACCAAATTCTATATTAGCAAATGGTGGGGAATATACTTTAACAGTATGGGATGCATCTGGTTGCCCACCAGTAAGCCAAACATTTATCGTATATGTTATTGCATCTGCAAAAGTAAATGCAGGAGAAGATCAGGTATTGTGTGCTTCGTCTCCAACTACTATCCAATTAAATGGATCTATTTCTGGATCAGCCAGTTCAAGTTTATGGTCAACGAGCGGTGACGGATCATTCGATGATATCTATGAACCAATAACAATTTATAATTGTGGGACACAGGATATTATTGATGGCTCTGTTATATTAACTCTGACCACAAACGACCCCGATGGTGTTTGCCCTTCAGTCTCAGACGATATGACAATTATTTTTCACCCCGCTGTTTCAGTTATCATTACTGAAATTATTCCACCTCTTTGCTATGGTTATTCTGATGGATCCATAACTGCATCTGCTACTGAAGGTACTGCTCCTTTTCAATATTCCTGGAATACAGTCCCTGTTCAGAACACGCCAACAGCAATTAATCTGGCAGCTGGAACGTATGCGATTACAGTTACCGATGCAAATGGTTGTACTTCAAGTGAAACTGTCACATTGCCCGAGCCCGAACCTTTAATTATTGATGAGGAAGTTCAATATACTGAACCAAGTTGTTATAACGGAAATGATGGTACGGCATGGGTTACAATAATAAGTGGAGAATCCCCAACCTACTTATGGAGCAATGGGCAGACAGATCCCGTAGCCACCGGTTTGTCTGCAGGAGTGTACTGGGTAACAATTACTTCGGCAAATGATTGTTCTTCAACTTCTCTGATTGTAGTGATTACCCAACCCGATCCACCTGATATTGACTGTCCTGGCAATATTATTACCAGCCCAAATCCAGGATACAATTATGCAACAGTAACAATAGATCCCCCCTTAATTACCGCACCAGGAATTACATATTTAACCTGGGAAGCCTCTCCACCTTCGGCTGGAAATGGAAATGGCCTGATACCAGACGATTGGCATTTTTATAGTGGTGTTACTACTGTGACTTACACGATTACAGATGATTGCGGAAACATAGCCGATTGTTCTTTCACCGTTACTGTCCTTGGTGCAGCTGATTTATTAATCACAAAATCAGCCTATTCTGTATTTATTGAAGATGGCGAACCGATCATTTATTATGATCAGGCATTTACAGGTGGAGAATTAATCTATACAATTACTGTTACAAACAACGGTCCTGCAGAAGCTGTTAATATTATTATTAATGATGTTATTTTGGTATTACCATTACCATTATTCTCCACTGATCTGATAACATGGAATCCTTGGGTAACACCGTACAACGTTGGGAATCTTGGAGCAGGCAGTTCAATTACCTTGTACATTAAAGGAACAGTCCCCATTGACCACTGCGAAAATATAGGTAACACGGCAAGTGTAACTAGCGATACGGAAGATGATGATATAGACAACAACTCGGTAACAATAAGCACCCAAGTTGAGGATAACGATCCACCTACTTTCGCAACCCCCGGACCTTTCGAATTCTGTGTACTGGATATTTATTCAGCTCTTTACGATGGCGAGCCTGAGCCATGGGCCGATATCATACCGGGACGTCCTGATTGGTATATTGTTAATGATGAGCTTGATTTAGATGAGAATGCTTTTTCGGATAACTGTTGCGATCCTGACGAATCTGATGAATTTATAGTTTATTGGCGAATTGATTTCGATGATGGAAGCTTCATCCCTCCATTACCCGATGAATATATATCCGGGCAGCCTTCCGCCTATCCGGGTGGCATTTTGCTACCAGGTGATGGTGTAAACTTCGAAGATTTATATCACACAATTACATATCGACTGGAAGATTGTAATGGTAATTTATCCGATCCAGTAAGTTTCATAATTACTGTAAAGCCCCGGCCTGATGTTCAGAAAGTACCTTAACACGAAAATAATTTTCCATCGCCCATGGAATCAATTAAGTACAAACTAAAACAAAACGCCTATGAAACACGGAAAGATGACTTGAAAGAGGGGAATTGGGAAACAGTTGGCAATTGGCAGTTAGCAGTTGGCAGTTGGCAATCAACGCGAAACGCGGAACCAGGAACTCGAAACCAGGAACCAGGAACTTAAAATCCAATTCCAATGAAATCAACCCGAATCATTAAACAAAAACCGAACCTATGGAACAAAACAAAAAGCATTGAACAAAATCCCAGGGACGTTTTAGCTGCATTTGCAGATAGCTGATTGCAGATAACTGATTGCAGATTGAAACCACTCCCCACCAAATTTTCTTTTAACCAACAAACTATGATTTTCGAATCAAATCAAATTTTAAATTTTTTACAATTATGAAAAAGCAAATTTCAATGATTCTGTTTTTAGCTATTATAGCTGGAACTAGTCAGGTTTACGCTCAAGCGATTGGAGGCTCTGACCCAAGACCAATATCTTGTGTTACTGATAATCCTTTTGCACCAATTGCTGGTATACCCTATTCTTACTCTGCTGAAGTAAGCCCTCTGACAGGTCAGGCATATTGGTATGCTACTCTTTCCACTCAATTTATCGATGAGGGTGTAAGGGTGGCAACAGAAGAGGTAGCTCCCGGCCCAGTTGTTGAAGCTGCAACTAACTATATGACAGCAGCTCAAGTCAATGCAAATCCAACAACAACCACAATCACCTGGACATCACAAGGTTTGGCAGATGCAACTGTCGCACCAGGGGACCCACCTGAACTTTTTGTTGTTGTTGAATATGAGGCCCCTGCAACAGGATGTGCCAATAACATGAAGGTATATCCCATCCTTCCTATAAACGCTTTTACGGTTGATATTTTAAATATTGAAGATGCATCTCAAGTACCATTGGCATATGATGCCACTGACGAACAGTGTGCTCCTGGAGTTGTATCTGCAGAATGGATAGCTACTCCTGCACCAAATGGTAGCATTGACTACGATTTCGGTATCAATTATTTATACTTTGAAGTCGTTGCAGCCAATTTCACTGACTCATATACCCCTTCATTCCAGCTTAGCGGACTAATAGGTGATCAGACTGCAGACATTGCATGGGGCTATAGCCTTGGAACATACGATCACTCTGTTGTAGCAGGAGCTAGTAATGGTAACTGGACAGATGATGAGGCTGTTACGACAAGCTTATCAAACACTTCTGCTGGTGTTTCAATCTATGTAAGAGTAACTGTATATAACAATGACACTGAAGGTCTTGCTTTGATTCCGATAACATTAGCTGTTGATGCTGTCAACGCTGCTGGTCAACCTGATGTATATCATGTTGATTGTACAGAAAATGATCCATTTGCTGATTTAGCGGTACAAAATGTCAATCCAAGGCCTACTGTTGATCCAGTTGCCCCAGGTGTTTTCTTACCAGTTCAGCCTTAACCTGTCAATGGTATAGCCTGATGGCAACAAATTTTGCTTTTTCATAACGGGGAAAACTGTCCCGGTTTGCAGCGTTCGCTGCAACCGGGACGCACACCCTGTTCGCTTTTCCTTAAATAAAAGCGCATCGACAAAGCAAAAAGCGTTGCCCGAACGCAAAAACCAATGCAGCTCAGGGGAACACAACGACGACGACGAAGGCGATATCGAACGTTTTCCATGCGCCTTTAGCACCCGGACTCTTCCGGGATGCACGTCGCTATTTTGTACCCGGAGCTGAAGGAAATTAATTCGCCACACCTCGTGGCATAAATCCTTCAGGTTATGGAACAGATTGCTTCTTTTCAGCGAACCCGGCCACCGAGGGTGGCAAGGGAAGGCTTTCAATGCAGACGACAGTTGGCAATTGGCAATTGGCAGTTGGCAATTGGCAGTAAACGCAGAACACTGAACCAGGAACCCGGAACCAGAAACCTGAAACAATTAACCCATTGGTTGTATGATCAAACCATATAGAAACATTTGCCGCGGAAGGCCGCGAAGTGAACTGGAAGGCGTAATGGGGCCCCCGGTGAACGAATTCACCCGAGCCGGACCCATTTTGAAACAACTTGGACGAGCCGGACCGGGGGAAAAAATACCTTTTTCATGGCGACCTGCTGACGAAAATGTGAGCGGGAATGCAAGAGGCATGACTTTTTTGAGAGGAGAAAGGAGAGAGGAGAGAGGAGAGATGAGAGAGAATTTATGATTCAGTATTCAGTATTTAGTATTTATGATTTAGTTTATAATTTATTGAAAATTAAACAAATAAAAATATATAGCATTCGCAGTTTGCTGTCTGCCGATTGCAGATCTAGATTGCCGATCGCCGATAGCCGATTGCAGATCTAGATTGCCGATCGCCGATAGCCGATTGCCGATTAAACCATATGTCCCGACTCGTACATACGATCCTATGCATACTCCTGGTAACAATACCGGGGCTGCTGCTGCCCATGGCCCCCGCCATGGCGCAGGATGGGAATACTGTGTACGCTGGTCAGACCAGCGAGTTAAGCGTGGTGGAGGTTCCGGGCGATACCTACGTGTGGGAGCTCTACAACGATGTCACGGGTTTGAATCTGGCTGTGGTCCCGGGTAACTGCCCGGTTACCGAAGCCTTCTTTGTAGATGGTATTAATACGGGTCCGACGGTTCAGGTTACCTGGCTGGTTCCAGGTATCTATTTCTTTAAAGTTACAGCTACCAATACCTGTCCAACAAACAATCTGAAGGTCGGCATAATGACCGTTCTTGAAGGATTTTCCACTGCTGTTTTCCTTGATCCTGCACCTGTCTGCTACGGAGATCCGGCCGTGCTGACGGTGGAGATCAGTGGCGCGATCGGGCCGTGGAGCATCACCTATACCGATGGCACGAGTTCCTGGACGATCGAAAATATTACGGATACGACCTACACATTCCTACACACCCCAACGCCTTCTGTTGGAAATACCGATTTCTGGATCACATCGGTGACCAACGGGTATGGACAGACGAACGACACACCGTCCGAACCGGTGACACTGACCGTGTACCCGCGTCCGGAAACATCGCCCATCTATCGGTATACGCCGATCGGGCAAAAATGAAATGACTGAAATGCTGAGACGCATCAGACATATTGGATGGATCACGCTGCTGCTGGCACTCGGCCGGCTGACGGCACAGGAAAACATTCCCGTGCTCGATACCGTGTGCCCGGATGCAGCACGCTTTTACCGCGTTGACGGGGAAGAGGGATCGGTCTATTCCTGGAAACTGACCTTGCCTGATGCGACCACACAGATACAACCGTCCAATGCCGACACCATCGCGATGGTGTGGAGCTTTGCTCCCGGAACCTATCTGCTGGAATGCATCCAGCACGGCATCCACTGCGACGACACCGCCGTCCTTGGCCAGGTGATCATCATCAATACACCGATCGTTTACGCCGGCAGTGACCGGTCGGTCTGTTCGAATAACTCCATCACGATCGATGATGCCGAAGCCCAGTATGCAAACTCCCTGCTGTGGACAACAAGCGGAGACGGGACTTTTGATGATCCGACACGGATCGATCCCACCTATACACCCGGAAGTGCTGACATTGTATCAGGATCAGTCATCCTGACCCTTACCGGTAAAGCGCTTGCCAGTGAAGGAGGATGTTCGGATGCTACCGACAGCATGATCCTGTCCATCTCCCTGGCTGTCAACGTATTTGCCGGTGAAGATACTTCCATTTGCGAAGGAGAGAATTATATACTTGCTGATGCAACTGCGGAAAATGCGCTCAGTGTCACCTGGACAACATCCGGAGATGGGATGTTTGAAGATAACGGGATACTGAATACAACCTATTATCCGGGAACTGCAGATATCATTGCAGGATACGTTACCCTTACGCTGACCGCCACTGGCGAAGAACCCTGCCCGGTGGACGAAGATGCAATGATCCTGACCATCACCGGCGCTCCGGTAGCCAATGCCGGTCCCGATGGCGGCATGTGCACCAGCGAAGGCAGCTATACACTGACCGGATTGGCAGAGAATGCTGCTTCCATCCTTTGGTCGACTAACGGGGATGGCACATTCAGCGATCCCGGTTTGCTGACAGCAGTCTACACTCCCGGAACCCTGGATATCGCAAACGGCACGGCTGTCCTCACCCTGACCGTTAATGGCAACGGAAACTGCGATCCGGTGGAGGATGAAATGACGCTGACCATCTCCCTGGCTCCCGTTGTCTTTGCCGGAGAAGATGCTGCCATCTGTGAAGGAGAATCCTATTTCCTGTCGGATGCCTCGGTCTTGAATTCTGACGATGTATCCTGGACCACTTCCGGGGACGGGACGTTTGACGATGCCGGCGAGGTAAATACGGAATACACTCCGGGCAGTGCCGACATCGAGGCGGGATCCGTCCTCCTGATACTCACTGCATCGGATGAACAGGGGATCTGTCCTGATGAATCTGACACACTAATCCTGACCGTGACCGGAGCACCCATTGTCAATGCCGGTCCCGATGGCGGAATGTGCACCAGCGAAGGCAGCTACACCCTGGCAGGCACGGCTGAAAACTACGCCTCGGTGCTGTGGACCACAGCCGGAGACGGCACCTTTGACAATGAAACCCTGCTGACAGCCGCCTACACGCCCGGAACAAACGACATTGCCAGCGGACAGG
>DAOQWY010000008.1 GCA_035342335.1 Bacteroidales bacterium | reverse complement strand
CGTAATAAAAGCCTTATTTTGTTACGGGGCAAGATGCATCAGACCGAAGGCTTACAATGTTTTAAACTTTTCAATTTTTACTTTCCACTTATTACGCCCGCCTGACCGGGCAAAATTTAAAGGGTCCGGCCTGGGCGATGCGCGTTTGTTAGCGGTAGTTTTTGGATTCACTTACTTCTCCATTAGTATATATCTCCTCCAACTCTAGAATTCCATATTCATCCCAATATTGCCAAAGCCCTTCTTTGTTACTTAATACATAAATTCCTGAAGCATAGAGTTGGCCATTTCGATGCCAATATTTAGCCTCACCATCAATTTTTCCATTAATTCGATTCTCGAGTTGTTCTGGTTTTCCATTATCGTACCAGTGTTCCCATAAACCAACCTGTTTTCCCATTGAATAAATTCCTCTTATGCGTATCTGTCCATTATTATAATAGGTTATAAATTCACCATCTTGATTCCCATTTATAAAAAATTCTATAGTTTGTATATTTCCACTGTTGTAGTACCAGGTCCATTTTCCTGTTCTTTCTCTATTCAAGTATTCCCCTCTCACTTGTAAAATTCCATTGTTAAAGTATGAGAGATACTCTCCAGTGCCATCCACAACTGTTTGTGATCCGTCCTTCAACCAATAATTAATTAAATTACAATGATAGAAGTGTTTTTGATAATTCTCAACTTCACAATTGGACTCTGATTCTTTGATTCCACTTTCATACCATTTTTCATTTAATCCTGCTAAACATCCATCTTTATAATGACCTTTTTGTTGTATATTACCATTTGGCCAATACGAAATTGATTCTCCATTTATTTCTCCATTTCTATAATGTAATCTCAAACCGATTTGAGTAGTATCAGTTTCACAAAACGCGATCCAGACGCCGTCAGGTAAAGAATCAGGACGAATAAATAAACCATTTTTTGGAAAAAGTGCTTCAAAATAATGAATCGTATCTTTATCCTCTTGCGCCAGCAGGTTTATAATCGAAATGGATGATAGAATAAGTATAATTATTTTTTTCATTTTCAAAAATTACCGCTAACGGATGGCGGTATGAAAAGTTGCCGATTGAGGGCGATTTCCTATCAAGTTACACAAAAGTGGAAGCGGGCTACAACCCTTGAATAACCTACTGAACCGGCATTTTTTTTTATACGGAGTGTTGTATGCTGGCGCTTATTAATCATTTTTCCAGTTGTCTTTTTTTATCATTCCTCTATTTATCATATCAATAGAGCCTATTGCTGTTAAACCATGAATTGAATCTTTTTTTTCAATCTCCTTTAGTATTTTTATTACATCTTCTCTAAAAGTATTTGAAAGTTCTACTGCTGTCCAAATCCGAACAGATTCATTATCATGTTCTAATAGTTTAAAATACAACTCGTGAAGAGTTTTGTTATTTTTGATTTTAGGAACCAAACTCATTATTTTTTTATGAATTTTGTTAGCATTCGTTGAGTCTCCAGCCAATATAAATTCTCCATGTTTAATGGCTAAATCAATGTATTTGTTTAACAGTTCGCTCATTATCGGGTATAATTAAGTTCCTTTTTCAATTATTCGAAAAGGTAAAAACAATTGGACAAATTCCATAATTATCAATCATTTCCAGTGTCCGAGAAATGAATCCTGTCAAATTAGTATGTGGATATGATTTGCAATCTTCTGGTCTATCCAAATATATTGAACAACTCTTGCCTTTAAGATATTTACATGGGGTATCCTTTAAATATACTATTTCCTCATAATTGTCTTTCTCAACAAATCGAGATACAAAATCTGCTGATGTTAGTTTTTCCATTTCAGATAACCTCTCTATTTCTGAATTAGTCAAACATGGTCTTAAAGATTTACAGCAATTACCACATTTTTGACAATCAATCAGGTAAGTAATATCTTTGTTTAATCGGTGAACATTTTATCAACTTTTTTAAAATCCTGTCCTTTAAGATAAGCTCTGAAATCAAAGTTTTCTTCTTCGTTTTGTACTCCAAGTTGAGCAATCTTTACTATATCCAATTCCAAATGTTTCATTTTAGTAGAATGTTCTTTGCGCTTGCATACAACGTTGTGCGCAGCGCCCTGGGCCGGGTTAATTTGCACGGCTAGGTGGGCGCCGGTTTGCGTAAAGTTAATAAATCAAGGATCTCGGTACCATATCGCCCACCTGGACGGGCAAAATTTTAATGTCCGGCCTGGGCACTGCGCGTTCGTTATAAGCCGGGCAAATATTTATTTTATTTCAAACCTTGCAAGAACAGAGTACTGAAGTTTGATTTTTTCAAATTCTATTGTTGGTAGACGTGTTTCAACCCCATTTGCACTTTTAACAATAATATTAGCTGATACTACTGCAGCTTTCCCTGATAATCTATTTATTATCTGCAAATTATCTAATTCTTGAATATATAAAGCCCTACCCAAAGACTGATCGATAGCCATTACTAATTCATTCGCCTTTTCTTTTGCTATTTTAACTGCATTCAATTTAACTTGTCGCTGTAATTCCTTGATATTTGAGTGATCAACTCTGGAAACAGATACATTCGAAATGCCAAGTTCTGCTAATTTTTGGATTACTTCACCAGCAGTTGCAGCGTCTTTGACTTTAAGTTCATATTCTTTTGATTGGTATATTTTATTTTCCTTAATAAAATAATATTTAAAGTTACTTGCCAGGTCGATGATTGCTAAATCTTTATCTAAATCAATTCCCAAGGTATCCAATCCCTTAATCATTGATTTCTCAAGATTATCAAGGGTGATTTTACCCTTTATATCACTTTCATTCAGAGTTATATTCAGATAAATTTGATCTGGAACTATCTCAATTTCAGCAGTACCGGTGACTTCAATATAATTTTGATCAATAAAATTCTTTTCTCCTGTTTGTGAGAAAGCTAAAATTGAAATGAATAAGCTTAAAATGGTTAAAGTCGGTTTCATTGTTTTCTTCATAATTTGCATGGCTTATAACGTTTTGCAGCTTGCCGAAGGCGGGGCTTTCGTAGCACCAACCTGTCAAGCTACTACTAATGTTTATTCGGAGCCGAAAAGTTTCTTTAACCACGACTGCCCCGCTTTTGGCAAGGTGCTGTTATGGGGCGTAATTTTCAGCTCTACGTTTTTTCTTTTTGCAAAGTCCTCAAGTCTACCAACCCATTCTTTATTTACAGTCGGCTCAGATTCAGTTCTAATTATTTCTCCATTCTTTGTGTGAATCTCGCTTACGCTTGGCTTTGGTGTCAATGCTTCATTATACAGTTTATTCCAAAATATCTCCGCTTTTTCGCGTTGTCCATATCGTTCTAAAATTAAAAACTTTCCTATGGGACTTGTAAGGGGTTCATACTTCCATTCAAAGAATTCAAGCCATTTTTTTGGGTCTGAATACTTTTCATAAAAGGGAACTGCAAAAGTTACAAGGTCTTGATTAATTTGTTCTTTGAGTTTTGAAAAGTCAGTTCGCTTATTCAAGTCATACCATTTGTCACCTTTGTTCATTAAGTGTCCTAGACGTAGCCTAATTTCGCAGTCGTATTCTTTTGGGAATTTAGAGAGTTCTTTGTTGTAAATTTCATAGTAGGTTTCTTTGTCAATTAGTCCAAGATTAAAAACAAAAGTCTTGTCGACTTTAGAGTTCCATTGGCTTTGCTGAACATTAAAGGCTTGTCCGATTCCGTTTATTTCTCTATAATTCCCCCTATTCTTAGGACAGTATTTAATAAATATGTTGTTATTGTTAATATGAGGGGGGTCTGGGGGGAGACTCATAACTTGCCTTTTTTGTTGATAATCCCTGTATGCCTTGATAATCCTCATGCTGCGACCTCCCTTACTTGTTGATAGACGGTAGATGGCGTTTGATCATCAAGGCTTTGGTGCCTTCGTTCGTCATTGTAGTACCGGAAATATTCCTTCAACCCCTGGTAACATTCCAACCCATCGGATGCCGGAAACAGGTACACATGCTCATACTTGACACTGCGCCACAGGCGTTCGATAAAAATATTATCAATGGCTCTTCCCTTTCCATCCATGCTCAGCCGGATCTGAAGCTCGTTCACTACGTACTGGGTAAATTCAGCTGCCGTGAACTGGCTGCCCTGATCCGTATTGATGATCTCCGGCTTGCCGTTTTGCCGTATGGCTTCAGCAAGGGTTTGCCGGCACCATTGGGATGTCATCGTATTGCTTAAGGACCAGTTCACCACATAGCGGCTGAACAGATCGATCACAGCCACCAGATAGAGGTATCCACCCTGGACCGGGATATAGGTGATATCCATGGCCCACACCTGGTTGGGGTGGTCAATCACAAGATTCCTTAGCAAATATGGGTATACATTATGTCCCTTGCTGGGTTTGGACGTATTGGGCCTGGGGCACATCGCCTGTATGCCCAGCAATCCATACAGGCGCTCCACCCGTTTGTGGTTCACCGTATAGCCCTTGTCTTTGCACAGCCATTGGGTCATCCGGGGTACACCCAGCCAGGGATGGAGCATGTGCTTCTCGTCGATCATGCGCATCAGCTCCAGGTTAAGGGGTGTCTCCGGCATGGGATGATAATACAATCCGCTGCGATGGATCTCCAGCAGCTCACATTGCCTGACAACACTCAGGGGATGCGCCTTGTCAACATGCTCTCTTCGCTGAACAGCATCCTGATTCATGACAAGGCTTTTTTTAAAAAATCAATCTCCACTTTCTGCTGTCCAATGATCTTGTACAGCCGCTCTTCTTCTCCTTCTTTCTTCCTGGCTGAATCAGTCCCGTTGCCGAAAATACCACTGGCATGCTCCATAAAGTAACTCTTCCACCGATTGATCTGATTGGGGTGGATCTCATATTTTCTGCCCAATTCCTGGATCGTGTAGCGCTCGCTCAAGGCTTCCAGGACCACCTTGGTCTTAAAATCCGCGCTGTGCTTCTTTCGTGTTTTCATGACCGTGAATTTAAGTAAAATCTACCTTAACTCACTGTCCTAATTTTGGGGGGAATTATACTCTGTAGAAATTATTTCCGTTTTTCTTAAACCCAAGTCCTTGGAAAATAGGTACAACTATTTCCTTTAATAAAGCTTCAAATTCTATTTTAAAGTCTCGGTCTGTCATTTCTTATTATGCCCCATAACGTCTGTGTATATTCATTGAATTTATTTTCAATTTATCAGTATCACAACTGAATATACACACCCAAATATCGGTGTATAAATGCAGTTAATACATTGATAAAATCCCTTCCAAAAAAATATACCATCAACATTTATTCAACAAATGTGAGAGTGAATTTAAAAGAATTTGTCGATAATTTGAAATTTCTTCTCAAAGCCTTAAAGATACAAAAAATTAGATGAAGTGCGAATAAAAAAAGGGAGCCTTTCGGCTCTCCTTTTTCATGCCATCAGGTTTTCATCGGCGAAGGAAAAGTAGGTGCCGTCCGGAGTAATGATCAAATGGTCGAGTACCTGAATGTCTAGCAGGGATCCGGCCTGAATGGCCTTCTTGGTCAGGGTAATGTCAGCCTGGGAGGGTTCATGGTTTCCTGAGGGGTGGTTGTGCGCCAGGATTATTGAACTAGCCGCAGCCAGCAGGGCTGTTGAGAAGATCACCTTGGGATCGGCCACCGTACCGGAAAGGCCACCGATGGAGATCAGGGCGTAGCCGATGACTTTGTTGGCCCGGTTCAGGCAGAGGATGTAGAAGGCTTCACGGTGAGAGAGGTCGGAGCCCCATACATCCCGCAGGATGTTGCTGGCATCCAGGCTGGAGGAGACCTTGTTGCAGTTGGTGTAGGAAACTACTCCGTAGTTCACGCGAAGCTCGCGCACAAAAGTTTTGAATAAGGGCAACAGATAAATATCCAACATTCGAACATACGAAGGCGAGGGTGATTTGAAGGGCGAAGGAGATAGATAAATGGAATTACGAAATCTGATTTCTGCGATCAATTCTACTTTCGCCCTCGCCTTTCAGTTCTACTTCCACTTCGAATGTTCGAATGATCTGAGATCTTCTCCCCGTCCTTTACCGATTTTTCGACGGCGAAGTAACTTTGCGTAGAAATTTTGAATGATGAACAGAAAATGAGGGGTATTGGAAAATGAAGGTTATCCTTTTGGAAGGGCACTAACGTTCCGCGAATATGTGAAGTTGGCCGATTGCATATTTAAGTGAAGGCGGAGCCGGAACCGCATATTCGCTGTTAAATGTAGTGCCAGACCTCCTTGTTTGCCCCCATTCAAAAGTACACGGATGTACTTTTGGGGATTTAATTTAACGACCGACCTCATCTGACGAAATATGCAGAGAAGTTCTTGCTCAGGTAGTATTTTTATTATGTGGTACATCGACTAACTCTTTTGACTATTTTTTTACCCGAAAAGCAGTTGTCCTATCAACCAAATTGATTGTCCAAAATTTGAGATTAATTGCTCGCCCTGTCTCAGGAAGGACTTGCTATCGTCAATGCCAGCGAGGTTTAAAGCATCTTTTATCTTCGAGCTGGTGGGGTGCGCATCACCAATCCGCATATCATATGCACCTACAATTGGACCAAAGACAAGTCGAGCTTTGTCAGACCCTACTTTCTGGGATAATACGTCCTCAAGAAGCTTATTCGAACCGAGTTTTTCCTTCTCTGCATGCATTGAAAGCTTACGGAGTTCACGTACATTGAGCCTATCCGAGAAAACGCGAACAAGTTCTTTCGCTAATCTAAGTAATGATGCCTGATCTCTGCTAGCGAATCGAGAAACGTTTTGCATGATCGAGGCATCAACTATATCGTGAGTAAATAGAGAAATGTGAAACTCTTGATGGAATCCCGCTTCTATCATCCGCAAACTCTCGATAAGCAACCCTTCAACTGCATGTGTAGATGCTGGTTGAGCTTTCACCTGGGCTGATATCAACTCAAATGAAACCTTTCCATCAGGCACTACGTTATTAGCAGACCAAATGTGTTGCTCCCATGCGTCAAGGCGGGCAATATCATAGGCGTATACCGTAATTAAATCCGAGTTGTTAATTCCAAAGTGCGTTACATACCCAGAGGTGGAGCAAATACCGCCTGTTTCCGCCGTATACCATTCAAGAGAAAAGCCTCGAAAACCGAGAAGCTCGTTGACTACGCTAGCGCGGAACCACAACCATCGGCCAATGTTTTCATTGTCTAAATCGGCAGAAGCCATACGCGTTCCGTCAGTCTCTACGATGAATTGCGGAAGAGTCTTATCAGCATCCCCTCGAACACGCACGCTTTGCCCTTGGTGTTCAATCCATTCGTCTCGCCAAAACTCGCCCTCCACCCGTAAACCTTGATAACCACTCCTATATCCCTGTGAGCTTTCATAGTCAGTATTGTCATCGCTTTCCGGACACATCACTGGGGCGTCTTCGTCTTCATCAATATCAGTTCGCCAAACCCGTAATGAAGCCCAACTTCCCCCAAAGACATCTTCCAGACTGCGAATTAGGAGCTCAAATCGCCCGCCGTCTCGTTGTACTTGTAGATCCTTTAGACTCGCGTAAGTGCTGCCTTCAAGTGTCGCGATATTTTCTACTCTTTGACGGTAGTAAGAGAGGCGAAGTGAAAGGTTCCTTGCTGCCAAATAGTCTAGGAGAAATTCTCGCTTGATCTCGATAAGGCGATGATTTCCTTTTTCATCAAGAACCTCACGAGCCACGACAACGAAATTTTCTTCCGGCCTTACCCAGTTTGTCCCATCCTTTATCAGATGAAGCGCAACAACTATATCAGGATTCAGTATCCATAGCCTTCCTCCAACAACCGGTTGAGGATGCTCGAAGACAAGGTGCACTCCGATTGGTTCTTTGTCGCTGTATTGATACTGTTCGATGGACGAGTAGTAACCATCCTCGTAAGCATGCGGCTGCACACTGCAACCGATTCCAATATTACTCCAGTCAAGTCGTTCCACTACTTCCCGATGCTCCGGTGGGAACGCAACAGACCCACATCCAAAAAATTCGCTGACGTAACCTATATCTCGAACCTCACCCTGCTCGTCATTACAGGATGCTCTCAAGGGAACCCAGGTCGCACTAGAAAAGGCTCGGCGAGTTTCTTTTTTTTGGAGAATCCAGTCTTGATTCATCGATAATGATTTATCATCAGCATAGCATCATATTAAGAACTTATTTATAGTAAATCGTAGTATTTGTACATTTCCATCCTCTTCCTTATGTCGAACCTTGAAGGGTTAGACACTACAAATCCGTCTGGCATCACATTTAACACTATAGGATTATATCTGCAAGATTCTCTAAAAGTATATATTTAGCAATACTTCATAAAAATTGCAGATAGAATCGAGTTGTACTAAGCCGCCTGAAGATCAGGATTTACTGTCAGGTCCTTAGTAAATTTTATATATTCAATAGTTGTCCTTTAAATATTGTTCGATGTATTTCAACTTTCTTCTTATAAATTCGACGTCATCACTATCAAGATCTAACTCGTAACTTTCAGAAAGCTTTTTCTTGTATCTATTTTGAACATCAAGGATACTTTCATATACCTCCTTAGGTGTCGCAGGATAATTTGTCTTTTCCATAAGTTACTTATTTAAAACGACATATAAAAAATATTTACTTGATTCTTCCATTTCGCCACCACCTGATTGATCGTTTTTACAAATTTTGGGATAAAGTTTTGAGAATTTATCAATCATTTGATTTTCCAAATCTGTAATTGATCTTTCATTTGAAGATGAACAGATGGGAATGATTTTATCAAATTTATCTTTATAATCTGGCATTTCCAATCGTTCGCTAGGTTTTTTGCCAGTCATTCCAATTTTAAAAGTTTTTGAATCTTTGACCAGTTCATCAATTTTTGTAATTATTTCTTCTTTTGTCATAATGATGTAATTTAATTTGATTAATTAATCTGTTAGAAATTTAAAAACACTACTGCCAACTTCCTAGCGTAGCGCCTTAGCCCGGATTATGAATGCTCCATACGGAGGGATTCGGCGCTCAACGGATTAAGGTTTAAATTCGTATTTCAAAGAGCACCAGCCCTAATTGAGTAACTTGTAAAGTAATCCCGGGCTGTATACTGCGCGTTCGTTATGCATAAACATCTTGATAATAATCTAGAAAAAAGTCATATACTTCTTGCTTAAGAATACTTTTATTCTCTATATCGATCACTCCTCCAACTAAAAATAAGACCTCTTGTTCATATATAGGATGACCACTAACATCAAAGGTATTAGTACTAAGTACGCCATGCTCAATTTCCCAATCTTTCAATTTGGATAGATCAGGTTTATAATTTGCAGGTAGTCCAAATGTTAGCAATGGTTTACATATTACATGAGCAAGGAATTTATATTGCTTATCTTCTGGATCTATATATGTGTAAAACTTATCGACTCTTTTGAATTCTATTTCCTTTCGGAGTAATTTCACTTTGCCTGTATAATGCCAAAATTCAGTACTAACATAAGATAATATATCAACTGGACGTTCAAATAGGTCCTTAATAATCTGTTGATAATTGATTTTTTCCTCAAGGTATTGTTTGTCAATAAAATCAATTTTAAAGCCATTGATAAAAAGGAAATCTGATATTGAATTATATATTTCTATTCTGTCTAGTATTTTTTTCTCTATTCCTTTACGAAGAAACTGGTTTTCCTTAAATATGTTGTCGTTTGAAATAAGACAGACTTTATCTCCGTAATTATATCTTTCCTGTGCAACGGCGACTAATGAATTCCAAATCAAATAATCTCTTGTGTAGTCTTTTGAGGATTTATTTTCCACAAGAAATTCAGTCAACTTTATTGCATCTGTTTTTTTTGATTTAATCTTAAAATGTGGACTGTTTAACTTAGATTCAAATTCGGAAAGTGCATTCCGCTTTTTAGTTTCCAAATTAGGTAATTTGATATCCTTAAAATAAGGTATAGTATTCAAGGACCTTACTATTTGTTTTAGCCTATCAATTCTTTCATTTAAAATTTCTTTAGAAAAATAGTACTTAAATTCTATTGCGACAATATCACTTATAGACATCTCATAGCCAGATGCATAACAAAAATTTGACAGATTAACATAATCAATATGTTCGAAAAACTTAATTCCAAGTTGTCTATAGATATTTGTGTCGAGTACAATAAATCCTGTCATATTAAATATAGGTGGTTATGCATATTACTCTAGGGTTTTATCTGCAAGATACTCAAAAATTAGACATTGAGCAAAACTAAATACAAAATTGCAGATAATATCGAGTTGAACCAAGTTGATTAAGCATCAAGAATAACCGTGGTGGGTATTCAATATATTTTCCACGTTGAAGAAAAGAAAATCCGATTATGATCAGATGATAACCAGGTCAAGCATGGGCGCCATTAATACTAATCAATGATAGGTGTACGCGGTAATTAATAATGAATATCTAAGCTATACGAATAAAAAAAGGGAGCCTCGCGGCTCCTCTTTTTATGCCATCAGATTTTCATCGGCGAAGGACAGGTAGGAATCCGGAGTGATGATCAGGTGGTCCAGCACCTGGATATCCAGGAAACAACCTGCCTGGATCAGCTTTTTGGTCAGGGCTTGATCCGCGGCAGAGGGTTCGGTGTTTCCGGAGGGGTGGTTATGAGCCAGGATGATCGAGCTGGCGTTGGCCAATAATGCGGTTGAGAAAATCACTTTGGGATCTGCCACCGTACCGGAAACACCACCCAGGGAGATCAGGGCGTATCCGATGACCTTGTTGGCACGGTTCAGACAGAGAATGTAGAAGGCTTCACGGTGCGAGAGGTCGGAGCCCCAGACATCACGCAGGATGTTGCTGGCATCCAGGCTGGAGGAAACCTTGTTGCACTCGGTGTAGGAAACTGCTCCGTAGTTCATGCGAAGCTCGCGCACAAAAGTTTTGAATAAGGGTTGTGTGTTCATGGCTAGAAGTTTTGTGCAGCCCGTGAGAGCTGCTGGTTAAAAAAAAATTCAGCCGGAACGACCACGAGCAGGATAACATTAGGTCAAGGAGATGGGTCAGGTTTCGAAGTCATGAGAAAATGAACAGACCCAAGGGGCGGGAATCCAGATGAACATCCATTAACGATTAACGAGGTAGAGGTGAAAGTAGAAATCGAAGACGAGGGTCGAAAGGAATTATGAGTTCAGAAATATTTCTTATCTCGCCATTCCTATGGTAAATCTCCTTCGCCTTTCACCTGGACTTCTACCTCGGCAATCGGTAATGGCTATTCGTCCCGTCCTTGACGAAATTTTAGACTGCGAAGTAACTTTGCAGGATTTTATGAGTAACAAGCAGCGACAAGTTGGCATCAGGAGGGCAACAAGGGAAAACCTGATGGGCAGGAAATTACCAATGGCTGTTTATAATAAGCGGATAATCAGCGCATAGCAACGGGCAAGAATCCTGGGTAAAGGCTCTTTTTGCTTCTTTTTCTGCTCAGAAAAAGAAGTCGCCAGGATTTCGGATCCGGAATTCCAAAAAATAAGCGGCTAAATTCCTCGAATTTAGACGCTTCCGCTGGTTTAAAAGGACTGCAAGTCCTTTTTTATATCCTGATCCCCCGCGCCGCCCTGAGCAGAAACGGTAATTTCCTGGATGAAATTTGCGTGTTATATGTAAACGGGCACAAACCTTCTATTCACAAATTTACCCTCAAATAGCTATATTATATAAAATATTTCTTTGCTATCTTTCTTACTCTTTGAGAAGAGCAGAATTGGGCTTATTGACATTCTGGATGAGGATGGCAGCACTACATTTTATATGGATTATTGGTATGTAGAACTAGCTAATCATCATCCTCAGCCACTTTGATCGGCAACTTAATAAAGAATAATGATGAGAAAGTTTGAGATATTTTAGAAGGCAGCGTCGAAAAAGTAATGACATTATATGACAAAGGGTGTCATTTATTAATGATTAAATCCGGACTGCCATTTATCATAAATATCAATGAATCGAAGAAGAGGAACCAAAAGATCAGTATTTAGCCCCATTAATATTCATAAGAGAACCAACATTGATTTGTAATTCTAGTCCTAGCCTTTTGAGGAGGAATCACGAACAATGATTATTGACGAAAAACTTTTAGGCTAAGATAAGTCGAGAAAATGGGACTACCCAGAACTGCAGGAAGCCATGTGTTAACAAGTCTTTGTATAACTGAAGGGAAAAGTCTCATTATTTAAGGGTCATATTGATATTATATTGTTTACTCCTCTACTTAACAAAGCCACTTCATCATGGTTCTCCCTAAACATCTTTTTTATCAGTATATTTGACTGATAGATTAATTGGACAGTTGTTTTTCTGTTTAATCGTATACAAATGAATCAATTAATACCTCAAACTGGTCAAACTGTAATCATCCGTAACAGACCTGGAATTATTAGAGATGTTGAAAAGTCAAGAACAACCAGTCAAGAAGAAATCCATGGTGTTTGGGTAGATTATATTGACGGTTACACTATACCTGAATCAGAATATATAATCTGGGAAATTGAACACAATCCGAAGATTATTTCCGGATCAAATCTTCCTGATGTCGCTTCCTTGAATATGGTTGATCCCCCAGACTTTTTTCATGCTTATCTCAATAGCATTAGATGGAATGCCATAAATAGAATTGAAAATTTATTTTCAAATTCGGTCGAAGATTATCGTTTGATATCTCCTTGGTATAGTGCTGTTCAGGTTGAGCAATATCAGTTATTGCCAGTAGTAAAGGCGCTTAATATGCCCAGGATCACGATGCTTCTTGCAGATGACGTCGGCTTAGGTAAAACGATTGAAGCAGGCCTAGTTGTGAATGAGTTAATTGCCAGAGGGAAATTACATAGAATATTAATTATTTGTCCAGCTTCATTACAAAACCAATGGGCGGAGGAGATGGAGGAAAAATTTTACCTGGATTTTCAGATTCTAACCCGAAATACAACATTTAATTATCAAAAGGATTTTGGAATTGATAGTAATGCTTGGTCAAGCTTTCCAAGGATAATAACTTCTATTGATTATCTAAGACAAGGCGATGTGCTCGAAAGTTTTCGGTCTGCATCAGATACTTTTAGCAGGGAACATGAAGCTTCTCTACCATGGGATCTACTTATTATTGATGAAGCTCATAATATTTCTTCTCTATATTTTGGGGAAGAAACCGAACGGCTACGAATGATTAAACAAGTTCTGCCATATTTCGAAAATCGCTTGTTTTTGACCGCAACGCCACATAACGGATATACAGAGTCATTTTCAGGTATACTAGAGTTACTAAATCCTTTGGTCTTTGAACAAAAAAGGAAATTAGAAGACAATGATTTCAGGTTTATTGATAAATACGTTGTTAGAAGATTAAAGTCTGATTTTATTGATACTGGGTTGATTAACAAGTTTAAAAAACGTTACATTAATAGGATTGATGATCACTACAAGCTTAATGATTCTGAAAAGGAATTATATGAGGCTCTGAAGCGCTATAAAAATAAAGCTCTATCAATAGTACCTCAAGACTCTCCTAAAAGATTAATGGTGGTTAAATTTCTTTTGACACTTCTAACAAAAAGGTTATTGTCAAGCGTTTACGCTTTTTCAATAACCTGGTGGAATCATTTTGCCGGATCACAGAGTGATGAAATAGATGAAAGAGACATTGACTTGGTATTAAAAAGAGTAGATGAGGATATTTCAGATGATATTGAAAAAGCAAATAGGGAAAATGAAGCGGTCCGAAAAATAGGTTCATGGTTGGCACAAAACAAAGAATTATTAAAAAAAGAAATTAATGAGATTAATGAATTATTAAATCAATTGGGCTGGAATGAGAAAATAATAAATACAGATATATCCAAGGTAAAAATCTTTTCGGAAGATTCGAAATGGATAACCCTTTTGCAGTGGTTGAATAAACGGCTTAAATCGGAAGGAAAATTTAGGGAGGATGAAAGAGTGATAATTTTCACAGAATACAAAAACACTTTAGATTATTTATTACAAAAATTCAAAATTGATGGATTAGAGGAACCAGTAATATCATCGCTTTTTGGAGGCACTGATCAAACTGATAGAAATGATATTAAAACCTATTTTAATGATCCGGAAAGTCCATTAAAAATATTAGCAGCTACGGATGCTGCCTCAGAAGGTTTAAACCTCCAAAAAAATTGTCGCTATGTGATCCATTATGATATTCCATGGAATCCAATTCGATTAGAACAAAGAAATGGCCGTGTCGATCGATTTGGACAAAACAGGGATGTGGAAATTTTTCACTATGCCTCAGATGAGGAAGAAGATCTTCAATTTTTAGAAAGGATTGTGAAAAAAATTCAACAAATTAGAGAAGATCTTGGAAGTGCAGGTGAATTGATCGATAGAAATATTGAAAAGCACTTCATGGGCAATCCTGAGGATAGAGCATCCGCAGGAAAAGATATCGAAGCAATCCAACCAGAATTATTACTCAACGATGATTTAAAGAAAATAACTTCAATCACCGATGAAGAATATACCAGAGTATTTCAAAAATTAAAAGCCACAGAAAAGGAATTGAACCTTACACCGGCTAACGTTGCATATATTGTACAGAATTCTTTTGAACTGGAAGGTGGAAAACTAAGTAAACATCCGATCGAAAATGATGTATATCAAATTGATTCAGTACCCCCAAAGTGGGACAATATCATCAGCAAAACTCTTAAAATAAAGAAGGGAAAGCACGCTGGTGCTCTTTATAAGTTGGTTTTCAATCCTGCTTATTTTGAAAAAGTTGAACACGGATTAATGATTTATTTAAATAAACCGGATGCAAAACTTTTACGTTTAGGCCATCCAATAGTTAAACGGGCCATAGGTTTATTTAAACGTAAAATGTGGAGTGTACCAGAACTTAAATATGAAGAGGGACACTTGAATAAATTCACTGTCAAGAAAGCTGAATTAGTTTCCGGAATTGATCACATCGTTGTAATTCATTGCCTTATTGAATCAACTAATGAATTAAAAGAAACAATTCACCAGGAAGTCATATCAATCCCTGGAGTAATTGAAAGAGATAAGTTTAAAAATATTAACGAGGAACTTTGGAATAATCTAAAATCCAATCAAGGATTGGAACTACGTTCAGATCAATTAAGCGACTGGTTACCACAAATTAAAAATTTATGGATAAATGCTGAAAATGATATAAAATCATACTTAGAAAACCGGGGAAATGAAATTAAAAAAGATTTCGAAAAAAAGCTTCAACAGAATCTTGAAACAGTTAAAAAAGATACTTCTAAACTATATGATGAAAGACTTAAGGAATTAAAAGAAAGACGTGGAGCTAAATACTTGATTAAATTAAAAGGACAAATTGAACAAGAAAAATTAAAGCTCCAACAACAAGTATTATTTGAGGATTTTAATTGGGCCCGCTTAGATAAAATAAGGGAAATGGAAATTGACCTCGAGAAGATTATCAGCGATAGAGTACAATATCTGGAACAAATAATTCAGAGTGAAAAAGATAAAATGATCAAAATAGTAATTCCCCGAAAATATAAGATGCAGTTCTTCAAGCTCTATCCATTAGGGATTGAATTTTTATTGAATAGTAATTTGATGAGATCATAAACAATGGAAGACCTGAATTTTACGTGGTGGACAAAATTACAACATGGTGGAATGATAATTTCACCTGCTGTCTTAAAGGAACTTATACCTCAAGGTTATATATTACCTCCTAAACAGGATTATTATTATTTAAGGGACCATTTCCTCAAATTTAAATCCTGGCATAACAGTACCACCCCAGACAAAAACCTAGCCCCCTTATATAAATGGCTGGATGTTTTATTAGAATCATTTCTTAAACTAAATAACGAACACTGGGAAAAGGAATCACAAATTGCTTTGGGATTTTCATATCAAACATTAATTGGCGAAAATATCAAACCTAACCGCATTTTCTTTCGAAATAACGATGATAAAAAACCAGCTATTGTGCTGTTCATAGATAGAAATCCTAGGATAGGAATGGGTAAGAGCCGGAAGCAATATGGTAAGACCCTGGAATATCTTAGAAACAAGAAAATTAAGCTAGGAATATTGACAAACGGCATTCAAATCAGACTTTGTTATGCAGGTCTTGATCACGACAGTTGGGTAGAATGGAATATCGAAAACTGGTTTGAAGGAACTGAATTTTTAACTGAACTATATGGTTTTTATACACTTTTAGGAGAAAAAGGAATTTATGGAGAAAATGAAAAAGTCTTTCCCTTATTAGATGCAATTGAAAGTTCCAGATCCAGGCAGGGAGAATTATCAGCAATTTTAGGGGAACAGGTTAGACAATCTATTGAACTATTATTGAAAGAATTCAGTAATACCAGGGAAAGATATCCTGATATTACACAAATAGTCAGGAAAAATCCCGATAGGAGTCTTATCAGCGAAGAGGCTGAACTTTCTGCAATTTTTCAGGCTGCAGTGAGGATTATAATGAGGATTGTAGTTATACTATTTGCTGAAGCAAGGCATCTTTTACCAAGAAGTAATGAACTTTATCATCTCAATTATGGTATTGAAGGTTTATTTGAGCAATTGAATAAAGCCAAATCTAATGAATCATCCGACTTCTTAGAACAGAATTCAAACGGCTGGTATCGGCTACTAAGTTTATTTAAGCTGATCTATTATGGCTCACCTTTGCCATCGTTGCAAGTAAGGGAATATCGCGGACAATTATTTCAATCGGGAATTGCAGAAAGCTATGATCCTGTAATAAGAGCATTAACAATATTTGAAGATCAACGTTTTGATTTACCAAATGCTGCTTTATTAAAAATTCTTGAAAAACTAAAATATGGTAAAATAAAGATTAGACAAGGCAGGAAGGCCACTTTTGTTAAAGGACCTGTTGATTTCAGAGAGTTGCGAACAGAATATATCGGGATGATTTATGAAGGTATTTTGGATTATGAGTTAAAAGCTGCTGCGGAACCTATGTTGCTTTTAAACTTTGGATTGCAACCAATTTTACCACTTTCGGTCTTGGAAGGATTATCAGAATCCCAAATTAAAGATTTGTTCGAGAAAATGAAAGAAAAAAACAAAACTGTCACCGAAGAGGAAGAAGAAGAATTGGACGAGCAGGAGGCCGAAGCTAATGATGAAGAAAATGAGGAAGATGAAGTTGAAGGTGTACTAGAGGAAGAGGATCTGGATGAAATAATTAGAACAAATGAAGTTGATGATATTTCGAAAAGAACACAAGCCTGGGCTGAAAAAGCAGTTCTTGCTGTAAAATTGCTTAAAAAGCCTAAACGCGGAGATGATCAATATCTGTTTAACATACATTTGAAGGAAAAAGCAAGTGCCTTAATTATAGAAAGTTTTCGTACAGGTAATTATTATATCAGTCGTTGGGGTGGAACTAGGAAAGGAACCGGAACATTTTATACTCGTCCTCAATTAGCTGTTCCTACAGTCATAAGAACATTAGAACCATTATGCTATACGAATGAAAAGCCACATATTTTGGTTAATTCTTCTTCAGCTATTTCAGAAATCGTTTCGGAAAGGATTGAAAAGTATGAGGCCAAAGCTATTTATCCACGTAAACCTGAAGAAATATTGGGTTTAAAAGTATGTGATCCTGCTTGCGGTTCAGGATCATTTTTAGTGGCTGCAACCAACTATATTACTGAGGCATTATTTGATTCATTGCTGATCAATGCTGATCTTATGAATCCGATAACAGCCAAGAGGAAAATCCTTCCTTTCGGGAAAATCATTGAAAAGCCTGATCCCTTCCATTTTTTACCCTGTCCACCAGATGATGACTTTTTTGAAATAAGGGTTAAAGCAAAACTTAAAAGGTATGTAGTTGAAAACTGCATTTATGGGGTAGATTACAATTCTACTGCTGTCGAATTAGCTAAAATGAGTTTATGGGTAGAAACCATGGACAGAGATTTGCCCTTTGAATTCCTTGACCATAAAATAAAGAATGGCAATAGCCTTGTTGGTGCATGGCTTGATACCTTTCATGAATACCCTTTAGCAGCCTGGTTAAGAGATGGGGGAGATATAAATCACAACACCTCCGTCCATTATGAAAAAGAAGCATGGACAAAAGCCATAAAAAAAAGGTTTAATAGTGTGATTAAAGCCAAAATGGTCGAATTGATTGCAATCAGAGCTGGTCAAAAACAATTCGAATTTGTTGAGGACATTATTAATCCTATTAATGAACACGCTGAGATACTTAAAAATTATAATAGGTTACATACTGCTGACGTATCTATTCATGGATTGGAAGAAAAACAAAAACATTACGAAGAATTATTGAACAGTGCATCATACAAGAAAATAAAATCAAGAATGAATCTTTGGTGTGCATTGTGGTTTTGGCCTGGAGATAAAATCGACTTAGCTCCTGATCCAGTTCATTATTATAATTTATCTGAAGAACAAAATAATCTAACTGGAGTCATTTCCCAGGAGCATAAATTTTTTCATTGGGAAATTGAATTCCCTGATGTTTTTAATGAAACTAGAAGTGGGTTTGATGCAATAGTTGGGAATCCTCCTTGGGAAATAAGCAAACCAAATTCGAAGGAGTTTTTTTCAAATATTGATCCAATATATAGAACTTATAGTAAACAAGAGGCATTAAAACATCAGATTAGGTTATTTTCAAGCAATAAAATCGTTGAATACAATTGGTTGATTTACTCTTCAAACTTCAAAGCATTAAGCAATTACGTGAAGAATACCACAAATCCTTTTGGTGATCAAGATGAACAAGATAATTATAAAATCCCCTTGGCCTCTGGGAAAATAAACCAAACTCATCATTCTACGTGGAGAAAACAAAGAAAAAAGCACATTATTATTACAAAATCATTGCATCCGTATAAGTATCAAGGTAGTGCAGATTTGAATACCTATAAAATGTTCCTGGAATACTTTCTCGCCTTAAAACATATCAATGGGAGGATTGGGACAATATTACCTTCATCAGTTCATAGAGATGATGGAACTTATAATCTTAGGCGCCTATTTCTGGACAACCTTGAATTATTAGTGAAATTTGATAATGAAAAATTGATTTTTAGAGATTTAGAGCATAATTCCAAATTTGATATAATAATCATAGGGAGTGATAAATCCAATTTCTTTTATGGAGCGTTTTTTAGTTGGAAAGACACATCTGTTCTTGAGAATGTTTATGATTTTGCTATTCAGATTCAAAAAAGTGATATTTGTAAAATATCACCTTCAACACTATCAATACCTGATTTGCCTACCTTAAGTGATTATGCGATTGTTAAAAAATTGTATAAAACTGGAAAATTAATTGATCCAAATATTAAACTTGAATCAGAGTTTCATCTGACAAATGATTCAAAACTTTTTACTCAAAGAGGAAAATTGCCAGTTTATCAGGGTAGTATGTTATGGTTATTTGATTATAGATATAATTATTTCGATAACGAGAATAGGAGATATAAGAGAGGAAAACTTGAGACAACAGAGTTTAGACCATATTATCCAATTAATCCAAAGTATTGGGTCAATGAGGAGTCCTATGTAAATAAGTTCCAGAAAAGGCAAATTAATGAGGTTTATCATTATGAATATTACAGAATAGCCTTTAGAATTCAATCTTCATTTTCTAATCAAAGAACTTTTGTGAACTCAATCATTCCAAAGAACTGCTCTGCAGGTAATTCACTGGGCTTAATTTTAATTGAAGATTATTCCAAACTATTGTTACTTTCAATACTATTATCCTCTTTAGTAAATGACTTTAATGTAAGAACAAAAATTTCTTCAAATATTAATAGTTTCTATATTCCTCAATTAGTTCTTCCTGAGTTTTCGCTAATTGAAGAAAAAACAAAATTTATCATTAAAAACGGCTTAAAATTATACGTTACCTCTGAACACTTAGCAGAACTTTGGCAGATAGTTGTTGAATCATTAAACTTAAATCTGCCGAAAACGTGGAACTTAAGTGATTCTGCAATTAATCATTCAGAGAGATTGAAACTACAATCAGAGATTGATGCGGTATGTTTCCATCAAATGAAATTAAATTTTGATGAGGTAAATCATATTCTTTCCACTTTTAAATCTTTGGACAAAAGAGTTCCAGAAGAATATAGATATCAGAACATTGTAAGAACCGCTTTTAATGAATTACAAAATATAGGTATATCAAAATTTATTGTAAATGGGTCACAAGATGTTATACGATTAATTAATGACTTTACGAAAACTGAATATTATAGGATAATTGAATCTAAATCAAATGGAACATACAAGACTCCATCATCAATAAATATAGTGAATGAACCCTTTTCCTCAATTAGTAATAATAAAAGTACTCAGGAGAGTAAAAGTAAAAAATCTGGTCAATTAAAAATGTTCTAAATAGTATGGAAATGGACATTTTCAATCCTATAAAATTCGCGAATAATGTCAACTCCAAGTTTCTTAACTACCAGTTGACAGCTTTCCCTTTATCTGATCCTGATCTTTCTGAACAGGCAAGGCAATTGCTTAAAGGCGGAATCGACTTTAAACCACTGATCAAAGGACCTTATGTTTCTATCAGTCGTTCTTTTAAATGGGGTAGAAACCTGAAAGACCTTGCAAATAAAGGATATGTACATCCGGCTCTACCAGGTTTATCTGATTATCCACAAATGTTCATGCACCAGGACAAAGCTTTGCAGGAAATTTCAAAAGGCCGGCATTGCCTGATTTCCACAGGAACCGGTTCTGGGAAGACAGAAGCATTTTTATTTCCGATTCTTAACCACTGTTTAAAGCTGAGAGATGAAAATGCTTCTGACGGAATTGTGGCCGTGTTGGTTTACCCGATGAATGCACTTGCAAAAGACCAACTGGATAGGTTAAGGTACATGCTTGCCGGTTCGGGAATTACTTTCGGAATGTACATTGGCACTACAGCTATAAATGCAGGGAATATTAAAAATATCCATCGCATGGAAAATGGACAGGGAAAATTAGATTTTCTTGCCCTGAAAACTAAATATCGTGAAATGGAAATGATGCAGGTTTCCCCTGCCGAAGAAAGGCTTACAGAAGCAGAAATTGCTGAACACCCACCCCGCATACTAATTACAAACGTTAAACAATTGGAACTATTGATGACCCGTCCTAAGGACATTAAGATGTTCCTTAATTCTCAACTTCAATTTTTGGTTTTTGATGAAGCACACACCTATTCAGGTATTGCAGGTGCTGAAGTCTCATGCTTAATCAGGAGATTAAGAACATTGGCAGGAAAAGCCGCTGATGAAGTTTGTTGTATTGGCACATCTGCAACAATTGTCGATCCGGATTTAGGTGATACTGCGGGTAAGATATTCGCCCACAGATTCTTTGGAATAGATACCGACAAAATTTCTGTAATCGAAGAGGAGTACGAAACTGAAAAATTCCCGTTGGAGAGGTATAATCCTAACTCACCTAGCCAGGATACCATTTTAATCCTTGAGAAAATACAACTTGCCCTAGAACAATCTAATGATACTCTGTTAGCTGAAGCATATAAAGACTTAACAGGTTCAATATTGTCATTGTCAAACAATGTATATGAATCTCTATTTAATGATTTAAAATCAAATAATTACATCTATTCTTTGTTTACACAACTAGAAAAACCTTTAGGAATAAATGATGTAATTCAGCGTGTTTTAACTCTACTTCTAAGAAAAGACAGAAGTTCAACGGAAAAAAACCGGGCTGAATTATTATGTTATCTGGCACTTGGTTCAGCTGCAGTAAAAGATGACAATCCATTATTAAAGCCCAAATTACATTATTTTGTCAAAGGTTTGGAAGGTGCAGTAATTGCTTTTGAAAAGACATCACCTAATTCCGGCCATAAAATCAGACTATTTCTTTCAAAGCAAGAAGCATCAGAATTCCTAGGATATGACGAAAAAGCTTACCTCCCATTATTCGTTTGTAAAACCTGTGGCCAGCATTATTTTGAATCCTATCACCAATATCTCGATATTGATGGAAAAAATATTAAAGGAGGTCAAGCTGAAGGCAATAATGTTATGTGGGTACCTGCTAATGAACTGCCTGAAAATAGGGTTATTTTAACTGATCGTTTTGTTTCAGAAATTGATGATATTGATGGGAATATTGGGGCACGTCTTGAAAAATCTAGAGAGGAAATATTCTTCTGCCATCATTGCGGAACGCTACAAAAAGACAGGGAAGATAAATGTGCTAATCCTAAATGTAAAAGATATGGTACGATAGTAAAACTTTATATTTTACCAACAGAAAATGGTAAATTAATCGCATGTCCTTCCTGCAAATCAAGAGCAAAAGCTTTTGGTAGAAACATTGAACCCATCCGACCTCTACGAGCTGTAACCGTCTCAGATGTTCATATTTTAAGCCAGAATATGATCAATGCAACAAGAAAAGACAATCAGAAATTAATTGTTTTTTCCGATAATCGTCAGGATGCTGCCTTCCAGGCTGGTTGGACACAAGATCATGCCAGAAGATACCGATTTAGACACTTGATATATCAGTTTTTAAAGGAAAGTAAACAACCAGTATCAATTGGAGATATCGCTGATTATTTATTTCAATTATTCATAGTTGATAAAAGTGTAGGAGTAATCCTGGCTCCCGAAGTTTATGAATTATATAAGCCCGAAGATTATGGGACAAGATTTCCAAACGAATTAAAGTATTATCTCCGAATACAAATTCTAAGGGAATTAGGAACAAGCTTTAATCAAAAAGAGGGACTAGAAGGATGGGGATTACTGAAAGTTCTTTATTCAGGATTGACTTCAGAAAACAATTGGATAAATGAATGGGCTGAGAAATTAGATATCGATGTTATTAAACTTATTGAAGGAATCGCAAGTCTTTTAGATGTTTTTCGAAGAAACCGTTATTTATATGACATCAATGCACCGATATTCAGTAAATCATGGAATGAAGGCGATCTCGAAATTCAGCAAGGATATTTACCCTTAATAATAGGACCCACAAATAGACCGATACCTCCAAAAGGTATTATTGAAAGATCAGTGAATTTTAAAAATCCATACCAGGCAAATTTTAGATCAAAAAGGGGTCAGTCGTTGCCTGAAAATTTCATAAATAAATGGCAAATAAACAGCAATGAGCTTAAAGAGAGCTTCTTAGATGAACTTTGGCAATTTTTAGCACATGATTTAAAATTATTAAAGCCTGTAACATTTTATGGAAAAAATAGTCGCGTATTGGAAGCAAATATTTATCAGTTAGATGCTTCCAGAATAGGCTTAATATCTCAATGGGAAACATATGAGTGTAATGTTTGTCATCGTATCCACTCCCGTTTAAATCCTTCAAACGCTTGTACTACTATGCACTGCAGGGGATCAATAACTATAAAAGAGCCCTCCTTAGAGAACTACAATATTGATTTAATCACTGGTGAATTTTCTATGTTAAAACCTCATGAACATACGGCACAGATACCAGCAGAAATAAGGGAGAAAATCATTGAGCCTGAATTCAAAAAAGTTAACGGTAAATACAATACCCTGTTTGCAACACCCACCTTAGAACTTGGTGTTGACATAGGTGCCCTGGATATGGTCTTAATGAGAAATATGCCCCCAACACCAGCAAATTATTGGCAAAGAGCAGGAAGAGCAGGAAGAAGACATAGGTTAGCGGTTGTTTTCACTTATGCAAGAAGAAGCAAACATGACCTATATTACTTTGAAGAACCAAATTTCATGCTGGATGGAATCGTAACTACACCAAAATTCAATCTTAGAAATGAGGTAATGGTGCGTAAGCATGTTCATGCAGTAATTCTATCTGAAATGTTGAGGCTTTTACAATTGGAAAATCTTCCTAACGGATTTGAAGAAAATGATATTGCTGAAATTGAAAGCAATTTATTTCAAGCTTTCCCACATTTTATAAAGAAATATTTATTTGATACAGCAGGAAATTACTTGATGAAACCTGTAAATGTTGGTTCGCTAAAAAATTTCATTTCAAAGCATGTTGATCATTTCAACATAATTATTAGAAAGGTTTTTGATCAATACTGGCCTGAAAAGGATCGTGAAATAATTAATAATGCAACTTTAACAACCTTCATTCTAGAACTTGGAGATAAACTTCAGGATTTAATCGATCTTCTTCATTTGAGAATGAAGTGGGCAGTAAATCTTCAGGAAAAATACATCCAGTACCAGGCTCAACGATTACTAAATCCTGAAGAGGAGAAAATACTTCAGCGATGTAAATACTACCTGAAAGAGTTAAATCAGGAAAATCAAGATAACTATACTTTAAATGTTCTTGCCAATGAAGGATTCTTACCAGGATATGGACTTTATGATACGGGTATTAAAGCTTTTGCCCATCAATCATTCGTAGCAGAAGGGAATAAACCAGATTTTGATTTATCAAGGCCGTCATTCATAGCACTACGTGAATTTATTCCCGGAAATTTGATATATGCCAATGGTGGGCGATTTCGCAACGTGCTCTACAGGATACAGGCAAACGACAACAAAGACTTTATTAAAACTGTTTCCGTTAATCTTGATAAAAAAGTCATAAATTTTGAATCTGAATCGCAAAATATTATTGCTTATAGTGATCCGAAGTCATTCAATATTCAATCAATTCCAATTAGTGATTCAGATATCCAATATATCTCAAGAATAAGCGACGAAGAAATAAACCGGTTTCAACTGCCAGTAGTAATATTGGGAAAACCTTCTAAATCCAGGAGAAGCGGGAAGGTATTTTCCTGCAATAATTCATCAATTCAACTTCTTTATGGTCAGAGGATCAGCTTGTTTAATTTAGGGCCAAGTGAGCTAATTGTAAAGCAAAAAGGGTATCCCATTTGCACTGTTTGTGGTGCAACACGTTCACCATTTGCATCAAAAGCCGAGATAGATCATTTCCAGGATTTTCATAAAGGACGATGTGGGAAGATTCCTCAATATGTAGCATTCAGAGCTGAGGACAACGTAGATGGAATTCTGCTGCATTATTTTAATGATGAAAAATCAGCGATTAATGTTATAGAAGGGATAATTATGGGTGCTTCCATAAAGCTAGAAATGGAGCGAAATGACCTTTACACTATGATTTTCCGAAATAATGATGACACATATAATGCACTACTTTACGATCCAATGCCAGGTGGATCAGGATTGCTTGATCAGATAATGGACAATTGGAAAGATATAATAGAAATCTCAATTAGATTACTTGAAAACTGCTCCAATAAATGTGAAGAAAGTTGTTATACCTGCATGAGAACATATACCAATAGCTTTTATCACAATATATTAGACAGGCATCTGACCATTACATTGCTCAGTGAATATAATTATAAAGCAATTTTCGAACATGATCTTGAACCACAAGAAGACATCTCTGAAACAGCAAAGGAAAATAAAGGGACTAATAAAGCGGAGTATGATTTGATTAAAATTTTAAAACAATACGGTTTCCCGGAATTCGAAACTCAAAAAAGGATTCAAATTGGTCCCCCATATAACTCGACAGTACCCGATCTCTATTATGAAGATCAAGCCAAAGAAATCTTCCTTGCAATTTATCTTGATGGGCTCTCAAAACGAATTCACGGCAATGAAGACAGAAGAAAAATCGACTTGGTAATTCGTCAACAATTAGAAGCCATAGGGTATGATGTGATTGAAATTGCTACGTCTGATCTTGGAGATCCAGAAGCATTCAAATTAAGTCTAAAAAGGATTGCATCAAAGATGAAGAGAAAGGATATATTGGAAAATTTATCGACAAAATAGTCTTCAATTTAAATATTCGAAAAATTCATAATATGCCAAATTCATTAGAATTTCAGAGATCTATAACTTAAGAACTTAATATCATTAAACACCGAGTTTCAAAGCTTATTGGAAACAACCATCATCCAGGTGAGATTGGAATGTATCGAGAAGCTATCCTGAAAAACATATTAAGGAAGTATCTTCCATCTAATATCTCTGTAGGTACAGGCTTTATTGTTTCAGGATCAGAGGAAAATCAAGTATCAAGACAATTGGATAATATGCTGTAAGTTTTGGGAGGTGAGATATGAGGTGGTGGAGGTGGGGTGAAAAACCATGAGATTATTTTCATTATTATAATACGCCATGTCTGAATTAAAAACCTGTTTCAAGAAGGTCGACTACGAACTGAGCGGCCTGCTGCACTATATCGAAATTGGGGATATCGGGCTGCCGGATATCCAGCGACCCTTCGTGTGGGAAAACACCAAAGTGAGGGACCTCTTTGATTCGATGTACAGGGGATTCCCGGTTGGGTATTTATTGTTCTGGGAAAATGTGGTAGCAAACGGAGTACGTCAGATCGGTAGCGGAGAAAAGGCCCATGTCATTCCAAACCGCCTTATCGTGGATGGTCAACAGCGTCTGACTTCCTTATATGCCGTGATAAAAGGAAAGAAGGTTCTGGATGCCAGTTACAAGTATAGGTACGTTGAAATTGCTTTCAGGCCTCGGGATGGGAAGTTCAGTGTCACTGATGCAGCTATTCGAAGGGATCCTGAGTGGATTAATAACATTTCGGAGATTTGGGCATCGGGAAAATCAAGCCATAAGATCGTCAAAGAATACATCGAGAAAATCAACCAAAGAACGACACTTACTGATGATGAAGAAGAGCTGATCAGCAATAACCTGGACCGGTTGTTTGATATTCAAAAGTACCCATTCACTGCTCTGGAGATATCTTCGATCGTTGATGAAGAAGAAGTGGCCGATATTTTCGTCCGTATCAACAGCGAAGGAGTTACTCTGAACCAGGCGGATTTTATCCTTACACTCTTATCTGTATTCTGGGATGAAGGACGAAAAGCCCTGGAAGACTTTTCACGATTCTCCAGGATTGTTCCTGAATCCGGTACGCCGTCCCCATACAATTATTTTATTAAACCCTACCCTGATCAACTATTGAGGGTGGCCATTGCCCTTGGATTTGGCCGTGGGAAACTGAAAAGTGTTTACCAGATCCTTCGGGGAAAAGATCCGGAGACAGGAGCCTATTCCACACAAAAAAGGGACGAACAATTTGAGATCCTTCAAAAGGCCCAGGATCAGGTTCTGAATCTGACAAACTGGCACCAGTTCATGAGTTGCCTGATTGGGGCAGGATTCCGGGGAGAGGAAATGATCTCTTCGCAAAATGCTCTGTTGTATGCGTATGCGTTTTACCTGATGGGGCGGACCAGATTTCATATCCCGGAACATATCCTGCAAAAGCTTATTGGACGGTGGTTCTTCGCCTCCAGCCTGACAGCCCGATATTCGATGGCACCGGAATCCACAATGGACAGCGACCTTATTCATTTGAAGGATTTGCAGTCCGGGGACCTTTTCATTCAGGAGTTAGAAGAAATGATAGCAGGGGCATTGACTAATGATTTCTGGAATATCACCTTGCCCATGGGCCTGGAAAGTTCCTCCTCACGAAGCCCCATCTATTTCGCATACCTTTCTTCACAGATTCTGCTGCATGCCCCGGTTTTGTTTTCTCATAAAATAATCGCCGATTTGATGGATCCAATGCTCAAGACAGTGAAGAAGCCATTGGAGAAACATCATCTGTTTCCCCGTGCCTGGCTGGAGAATAATGAGAAGATTAAAGACATCAGGATGATCAACCAGATCGCCAATTTCGCATTGATCGAGTGGCCCGACAACATTGACATTAGCGATGGGGATCCCAGAAGATATATACCTGAGATCAGGGGACACGTCAAGGATGAAAACGCCTGGAAGAAAATGTTGGAGTTGCATGCTCTGCCAGAACAGTGGGAAAACATGACCTATCTTGAATTTCTGGCAAAGCGCCGCTATTTGATGGCTCAGATCATCAGGAAAGGATACGAATGTTTATTGTAAATCCTCTCAAACGCTATTTTCCGCCATGAAAACCCTGAAGAAATTACTGCTGAACGATGGATTCATCCTAGTCTTGATCATAATCAATGCCATCGTCTTATTCCTGCAGGGCTTTGACTTTCCGGTACATGTACTAAAAGTTTTATCCATCATTGACAACATTATCACGATGATCTTCGTGGCTGAGTTGTGTGTCAAGCTGATCCAGTACGGGCCTGCAAATTTCTTCAAATCTGCCTGGAACATTTTCGATGCAGTCATCATCCTGCTGGCCGTTCCGTCGCTCTTTGAGTGGTTTACCGGTTTTGGCGGCAGGCCGACTGAATATATCCTGGTGTTAAGGGTGCTGCGGGTATTCAAATTCTTTCGGTTCATCCGCTTCCTGCCAGACGTCCACAAGGTACTGACCGGTTTTAAGAGGGCTATGAAAACTTCAATGGTTATTATCCTGGGATTCTTTGTCTACGGATTTATCGTGGCAGTGCTCTCCTGCTATCTGTACCGCAATACAGCACCCGAATATTTTCATACCCCGCTGAGCTCGTTTTATTCCATATTCAAAATATTCACGATAGAAGGCTGGTATGCAATCCCTGATCTGATAGCAGGACGAACAAACGAAGCTGCCGCAGTCCTAACAAGAATATACTTTGTTTTCATCCTCGTGACAGGGGGTATTTTTGGTCTGTCGCTGGTTAACTCCGTCTTTGTCGACGCCATGGTCAGTGATAACACAGATCCGTTGGAACGAAAAGTTGATGAATTAGAGAAGAAGATTGATAAGCTGCTGGAAATGCAAGGAAAAAGGAAGAATGAAAAAAATTAAAAGGCCACAACGGACGATGCTGTAGCGCTTAATAAGCGGTGGGTAGCGAGCGGTTGACCAGGCCTTTTAATTGATTATTTTGATCAATTCGATTTTCCTTTATTTACGTCTTTGATCACTCGAACTTATTTCTAAATTGCAGCATTGTTTGCATATCCCATGAACCAAACCTACATCTCAAACCTGACCCACTTTCTCGATGAAAACGGCAATATCCCGGAAGTCATCCCTAAAAAGCACAGGCAGTTCGCCTACTTCCTGGCGATGATCGTGGACAATCTGACACATTCCATACTTGATCATACACAGCCACCTCCGGATCCGATACGATGCCATGCCCGGGGATGCAAAGGAATAATCCATAGCACGCTTGATTTGGACGATGATTCAATTGTATGGGAGTGTGATCAGTGTGGGGACTACGGAAGGATATCAGGCTGGCAGAAAACGAAATGGGATAATCTGTGATGATCATCTCACGAACACAAGTGAGTGGCTCTTTTCTGTGATTTAAGTTGTTTTTTTGTACTTGACTTGCAAGAAAAAGAAAATCAATGAGTTATAAACCTGATATCAGTACAAAATGAATTTATCACTTTGTACTGATCCGTTTGAATTTGTGCTGCTTTTATCCTTGGATTGGCCTAAAGGATTGTATCGGTTGTTATAAATTGCACTGGCTTGTACTGGTTTGTACTGATTTTGTACTTTATAAATTATTGAATATTAACAGATTAAAGATTAAAGTACAAAATAACAAAAGAAATAAGAGTTTTTAGGTATACTCTATTTGAAGCGGCTAAAATCAAATTGTCCGATGTACTCTGAGAAAGTCCTGATTTTCAAAATATCATTCCTGTCGAATAACATGTATTCGCTATCATAGACTATAGATTTTTTGCACGAGCCTGATCCTTCGCTCAAGGGCTTTGTTGTTAAATCTTACGAGGTAACTTTCCATCCTTTCCCAATTTACATCCTCCTCCAGGACCACTTCGTTGAAACGAATCTCCGCAATATCCTGCTCTGTATTATAGAAATTATAAATGTAAAGAAAATCCAGGATGGCCTTCTCTCTGTCGGCGATCAGAAAATTCCTGGTCATTCCGTTTACGGTCATTTCTTTTAACTCATATCCGAAATAATATGCCGGGCTTATTGAATAATACTTGTAGGTCCTGCCCAAACAGATGAAGCTTGCTGTCTTTTTGGTGGTGATGGAAGTGGAATCCAGCACATGCTCGGGAATCAATCCGTAAAACAGAAGCGCTTCCTGATGACTGATATAGGAGGGAGCATAAATCGTATTGGCAACAAGATATTGAAAGTCGGTAATAGTGATAAATTCCTTGAAGCAGTACCAGCTGTTCCTCAGCTTCAATATGTATCCCTTTCTTTGCCAGTGCAACAGATTGTCACTGTTAAATCGAGGGAACACCAAACGGATGTGGTAAACAGAAAAAATTCCCTGCTGGGAAAAAGCTTCCCTAAATTGAAGAAAACTTAAATTCATATTAACATATTCCAAAATATCCGCAAATATACGGATAAAATGGAATAAAGTGTTTTGACTAACAGTAAATATTTACCTGATCAGTAGAAAGAATGATCTCAAATGAGGAGGCGGGTATTAATAAATCAATCCTATAGCCAATTCTACTTCTAAAAGGGTACTTCTTCGGTGGGTATTAATTCCTCCGGCTCTTTCACCGTTTCTTTTTTGGAAACTTCAATGTACTCCATCCCATTTTTAATGATCCGCTCGCCATTGAAGCTTTGATTGAAAAAATAATCCTTAAACTGACTAAACGCCTTGAGCTTCTTTTTGAATCGCTGGGCGGAAATAGAAGTCAGATGGATGGATTTAACATCTTCCTTATAATTGTCAAATACTTCTCCTTTAGGTATTTCAACGTTCAGATTCCTGTCATCACTGAAGAATTTTTCTGCCCAGTCAAAGAACGGTTCTCCCATTTCCTGGCGTAACCGCCTTTTTATTAGGTTCAGACCGGGGGCTTCTACTTTTCCGTACTTCATGTAAAACTGGACTGCCCGTGCCATGACATTGTAGAATAAATTCCACTGTTCCTCACCCCATTTGGAGGAGAAGAGATTTACATTGAATTCATCGGCAGGTGAGAATTTTTTATGATAATAGTCTGAAAATGCAATTTTAAACTGCCTCCGTTCATCGGACTCACCATTTCCGTGAAGCGCATGATTGGTGGATAGATAAATCTTTGGCGTCTTTTCTTTAGGCAGGATAAATGCCTGAATGTTCTTTTGATTCACACTAACCTTACCGGTGATTACGGTATAAAAGAATTCAAAATCAACATCCATTCGTACATCGTCAATAAAGATCATATCTGAACGCTCATTTACCAGAGCCCAGATATGTGGATTGTCTGTCAGTTTTTTGGATTTTCCCTCAATGTAGATACTTTTGCAGACCTCATCAAAAGCAAATCCCAGCAACGATTTACCGGTTCCTCCATTGCTTTCACCTACTTCTGAGATACTGTTGTCCATGGCCACAACCGCCCATGTCCGGCTGTCATTCCTGAAATTGTGCAGCAGGTAACCAATGGCTGAGATTTTATTCAAAAAATGAACAACCTCCTCGTATTTCATTTCATTGGTTAACATGCTGTTTTCGACTTTATGGTACATCCGGCTGGTATTTAAAAGAAACCTGAGAAAATGAGAATCATGATCGTCATTGATGGAAAGATGGAATTTTTCGCTTTCGAAGTCCACATTAAATAATGGCTCCACGAGTGTCGGTGAAAAATTTATGACGTTCTCCCTCCAGATATAGCCCTCAAAAGAATCATAAGGGATTTGCTCAATTTCATTACTGGATACTTTCCAGACAAAATTGTTGAAAAACATATATTGAAAATCGGGTCCGCTTCTGACAATGTCGAGTTGGATCAGGTCGATATTTGAAAGAGATGGTTCATTGAGGTACTGGCCACATCCTTTATAAATCATATTGAGAAGGTCTTTCTTATTCAGGGTCTTCACGAAGCTTACAAGGAAATCCCTCATCATATAGGGAAGTACTTCTGTGAGAATCTTATTTTCAATCCTCACATATACATAATCCTTGTCCTTTTCCTTGCCGATCCTACGAAACCGGTAAAAATTATTGGCTGTTAAAAATTGATAGGCATTGTAATAATCAAACTTATAATCAATCAGGTAATTATCTCCTGATTTAGTCGATTTTTCCTGCCAGAACTGGAGATCCTTTCGAAACACGAAATCACCCCCAGGTTTAGTTGTTATAGTAGTCGTATTACCGTCCAGGTTCATCAGATCTCCCCCCTTGTATTGCCATTTTCTGAATTTGAACGTGAAGGGCTCTTCCCCGAGGATATGCTTAAACCGGTCGTAGAATAGAACGGGCCGCCCCTTCTTATCTTCACTGAGCAGGAAATGAGTTTTAATTTTGAACAGAGAGAAATCGGAGATATTCATGATCTCAAAGAAATCCTTTGCCCTGGTCAATGCCATCAAATCCTCCCTGACCAGCTGTTCCCTGCCATTCATCAGGACCAGCAGATCATCCAGTCCCTTGGCCGTTTCTTCAAACTCTGCCCGGATATGGGCCAGGTACACATCCATTTCAAATTCCTTGCTCAACTCCCTGAACGCCCTGACAGCCGTATAAAAAGAGTTCAGCCGGATGAACAGGTCTTTGCTGGGGTAATTGTTCTGCACGTACTTTTCCGAAATGCAATCCGCATCCATCAGGAATATCAGGTTGCGGACCTGGCAGCGCTTAATGAGATCTTTGAAGTCTTCAGGCAGATCCAGCGTTTCCCGGTCTTTGAAATTGTGGATCCCCTGGATACCTGCAACCGGAATTTCGTGCAGACAGGCTTTAAAAGCCTTGAACTCTCCTTCCACGACACCCAGGGTATGAAGCGGCAGATGTTCCCTGAATGATTTAATAATGAGAGGGGGATAAAAGAAGCAGCTTTTCGATCCTTTAGGGCTCATGTATTTGGCATCCCCCTTGACTAAGTCCGGGTGGATCCTGGTACGGTAATAATCCTGCAGCTTGCCCTGGTTCTCAAAGTCTGCCAGATTCCCCTCCAACGTCACATAGTTGATCCTGATATTATCTTTCCGGTCACTCTGAAAGAATGTGGCCTGCTGAGGCGAGTATCCATAGATTATCTGCCGTTCGCTATCGTATTCCAGAGGGATCTGATTGTGTTCAGGGGCGATTCCAAGCTCAGATAATCGCTGTTCGCAATAAGATGCAGTCATATAATGTTATTTTACTGATTTGACAATATTATCGAGCCGTCCTGAAGCCTCTGACATAGTGTTTATTCAGGTGCTTTTCGATGTCAGCGGCCTTGTAATAGATCTTATTGCCAAACTTGGAAAAGGGCAGGGTTCCATTGTCACGGTAGTTCTGCAGGGTCCTCTTACTGACTCTTAATAAATGGCATGCATCATCATTATCAAGCCATGCCTCTTTGGTTCCTTTTTTACCCTGAAGGATCTCTGGATCAGATTGGCCGGTTTCGGTGACTCTGGTCTCAATTTCTTCGAGCTTCTTCATAAGCTCAAGAAAAGCCTTGGATTCAATTGTAATTACTTCCATTTTGTCAGATTTTAATGAATTAAAAAGATTATGGAAGCAAAACTATTGGAGTACTATTGGGCAAAAAAGGACAAGCAAAAGCAACGAAAAGCATTCAGAGGACAAATGAAAAAAAATAAGATGCTGTTTAACAGCATTTTAATTTTTATAAAAAATTCATTTTTAACTTAATATGAAGATAAACAGGGATTTAAGTCAGGGACAAAATGCACCGTGATTTTCAAGGAATAATAGGGGGTGAATCTAATATACAGATATACAGTGACATAAGTTACAGACAAAATGCAACAAGATTTATTTGGAAATAGTAAAGTATTGAGCATCCGGTACAGTAAGAGAAATTTAAGTTGCCGACAAAACTCACCGAGATTTTCAGAAAGAAATCAGGATTTAATTTAACATGCTGAATAACATCATGATAAGCACAGGACAAAATGCAAGAAAATTTTTTTGATCAGAGGATCAGGCGGTCAGATATCAATAATTATATCATTGGCATCATCCAGTTCATCACTCCCAAAATTAGCCAGGTAGGTCTGGGTGGTTTTGATATCCCTGTGGCCCAATCCTTCGCTGATGATGCCAATGTTGATGTTTTTCCGGCTGGCAATGGTTGCCCAGGAATGCCGTGCAACATAGGAGGTCAGGTTGGTCTGGATGCCGCAGGTACTGGCCAGATCCTTCAATGTATCATTGAACCATTGCATATGAAGCGTTATATCCTTCCTGATCAGCTCATGGCTATCTTTCCGGGATATGATGGGAAATATGTAATCGTCTGTTGATTTACCATTCAAATAGTGTGAAAGGATCTTCTTTATGGGATCGGATATCTTAATGTTATATTCCCTGCCGGTCTTGGTCCGTTTATAGTAGATCCGGCCATTCCTGATATTACTGACTTTCAACCGGGCCATATCCGTCCAGTTCATACCCATGCAATAGAAGCTGAAGAAAAAAAGGTTCTGGGCATGCCAGAGTTCCGAGCCCTTTTTGAGTTTCTTATTCTTAAGAATGCGGATTTCATCCTGGCTCAGTGCCCTTTTCCGGGGATTGATGTATTTGAACTTATAGGTTCTGAAAGGATACAGGTCATTTGATGCACACCCTGCTTTTATTGCCCTGTTATATATAGCCCGGATCGTGCGCATATAATAACAGACGGTATTATTACTGTTGTTGTGCTTATAACAAAAGGTTTCGAGCTCTTTGAGCATTGTATAATTCAGATCATCAAAGACGAACTCCTTTTCGTTCCTGAATTTCTTGACAAGACTCAATGCCATTTGATAAACAGCTGCATTACCCAGCTTATTGACCTCTTTCATACGGTCGATTTCCTGCTGGGTAAACTTCATGAATCCAATCTCCTCATAATCATTGCGTAAATGCTTAACCACATCCTCAACAGTGAACGATTTTCCTTTGGCTTCCATATCCAGGATAAATTGCTCTGCCAGGGCATAATCGGATAAAATCCGGTTATTCCATCTCTTGGCATTCGGAAAACCGGGTTTCAGGCGGGAATATTCATCATCCCACTCTTCAGGACGGCAGGAACAACCGATGGCTACATAGCCAACTTTATGGTGAGTGATCCGCAGCATGACCGGATGTTTTCCATTCGCAAGTTTTTTACTGGTAAAAAGTATCGGTTTAATCTTGGACATGGAAGCAAATTTTTACAAATTATTTATACTCTTTTTATTTTAAAAATGAAAACAAATATACGTGAATTGCATGTCTGGTTTAAATATGGTTTAAAGTTTTTTGCGAATTTATTACTTTCGGATGTAAAATTTTGCTTTTAGTCAAATTTTTATATCATTGATAATTAACATGATATAAGAAAACGAAAGAAACTAAAAGTAAATAAAAGAAGGAAATATTATTTTTCAGGGGCATGATCAGGAATATTGTTCGTAAACAAAATTTTTAGCTCGTTATTCCTCTTGCTAAAAAAATCAGCAATGGCCTTTCAACAGCTGACTAAAAAGCAACATCTCCCGGCTTCCTGTGATGATGTCTGAAATTACATCTCGCCTCCTACCCTGATGATCGTCAACGGTTAACTGAACGGATTCTCGATCTCGGGTAATCCCAGATTCCTCGAACGGATGTTGATCAGGTCGATCATCTCGTGGGCCATATCCCGGTTCACCTGCCAGGCCATCGGCAGGACATAGGTAATGGTCTGGTTGATATGGCGCTCATATCGTTCAGGGTCGTAGATGGTCAGGTGCAGATCCAGCAAATTGCTGATGCGGTCGGCCGACTTGAGCAGCTTGGCCCGGTCACTTCCCTGGGTGAGCAACCTTTCCAGGAACACCTCCTTTTTCTCACAGGGATTGCGCGTTACTTCCAGCACAAGTTCCACCACTGCAGGGCCATCCTCGTCAATGAACCGGAGTGCCCGCTGATCGGTATCCTGTACATCTTCCAGCAGGTCGTGAATGACGGAAGCTTTGAGCAATACAGGATCCAGTATCTTGTAGTCGAGGATGATGGCCATGGTGGCCATGGCGTGCCTGAACTGGTTCCCTCCCACTTTGCGTGACACGCCTATCAGCGCTGTGGCTTTTTGTATCCACGGCGCAAGGATGATCTTCGAAAGGGAAAGCATGTCTTCGTTTTTCATGGGAAAAATATTATGACGATGGCAAATCGCTGCGCAACGCGGAAAAGCAAAATTTATCAACAGGGTTCTCCGGTAGATATTGATATCCGATTAACTGATTAACCGATATTTGATTTTGGATTTAAATCCGATATCCGATATCGGTTAATCATTTCATCGTATATCTGCGTGGAGCATACCGGATTCGAACCGGCGACCTCTACAATGCGAATGTAGCGCTCTAGCCAGCTGAGCTAATACCCCGGAAGCGGGTGTGGGAATGGGTGTGGGTGTGAGTGTGTAAAATTATACAATATTTTCATAAATTGACTATTTTTACCGGGATCATTTACTCCCGATCCTTGCAAGTCAGACCAACCAATAACTATAAATAACTTTGAATGTCTAAAAATGACTATGAATGACCACGAATAACTGCAAATAACAATCAATAATCCCAAATATCAACCAATAACCCTTAATCCCATTTATTATGTACGAAAAACGCATTCTGGATCTTTTCCGTGTCAAAGGCGGTGAAAAGATCAATCTTGACGAGGTCGACACCGAGTATGGATTTATGCCGCGCCTTCAGGATTTCAAAAAATCAACAGTGAAGGAGCACCTTGAAGATCGCCTGGCTCAGAACGTCAAAGACCTGGCAGAGATGCAGGACCTCTTCTATGCCAGTGACACGTACGCATTGCTGCTGGTTTTCCAGGGGATGGATGCTGCAGGCAAGGACGGAATCATCAAGCACGTGATGTCGGGGGTCAATCCTCAGGGATGCCAGGTGTACAGCTTCAAGCAGCCCTCGGCCGAGGAACTGGACCACGACTTCCTCTGGCGGTGTTCCCTCCGGCTGCCGGAAAGAGGGCGCATCGGGATCTTTAACCGATCGCATTATGAAGAAGTACTGGTGGTGAAGGTTCACCCCAAGATCCTGAACAACGAGAAACTACCCAACTTCAAGCTGGATGAAACCTTCTGGCAGAAACGGTATGAGTCGATCCGGGAATACGAGCATCACCTGTTCAGGAACGGTACGATCATCCTTAAGTTTTACCTGCACGTTTCAAAAAAAGAACAGAAAAAAAGGTTCCTCGACCGGCTGGAAAATCCGGAAAAATACTGGAAGTTTTCGACGTCTGATGTGGCTGAACGTGCCTATTGGAAAGATTATCAGAAAGCATTTGAAGATACCCTCAGAGAGACATCTACCGATTATGCGCCGTGGTATATCGTTCCTTCCGACCACAAGTGGTTCGCCCGCGCCCTGGTGGCCGACATCATCGTTTCGGCCATCAAATCCCTTAACCTTAGCTATCCGGTCATATCCGATGCACAGATGAAGGCGATGAAAGAGGCGAAACGGATGCTGGAGGAGGAGCGGTAGCAGGCAAATGGTAATTGTCAATTGTCAATTTTCGATTGTCAATTGACAATTTTAAATTGACAATCGACAATTATCGAGCTTTCGTGGTCAGGGCGTAAAAAGATGCACAATTTGAATCTCCGTCGTTTTTTCCGGGATTTGTATGAATCCATAGCCGGGACAGAGCAGGATTTCACATCGGGGAGCCTGGGCCGTGCCATCATGCTGCTTTCCATTCCCATGGTCCTGGAAATGGTGATGGAATCGATCTTTGCCATCGTCGATATTTATTTTGTATCCCGGCTGGGGGCTGATGCAGTCGCCGTCGTCGGCATCACCGAATCGGTGATCACGATCGTGTATGCCATTGCAGGAGGGATGAGCATTGCTGCCACGGCACTGGTGTCGCGCCGTATCGGGGAAAAGGACCATCAGGGGGCATGCAGGGCAGCTTTTCAGGCCATCGTCGCCGCCGTCGCTGTCTCGCTGATCCTGGGAATTCCGGGCTGGTTCTTTGCTGAGGAGGTCCTTACCCTGATGGGATCTCCTCCGGAGGAGGTTGAAAGGTTCTCGGGATATACTTCGTTGATGATCGGCAGTAACATCGTCATCATGCTGTTGTTCATCATCAATGCCGTTTTCCGAAGTGCCGGCGACGCAGCCATCTCCATGAAGATTCTGTTCATCGCCAATCTCTTCAACATTGTGCTCGATCCGGTCCTGATTTTTGGATGGGGTCCTTTCCCGGAGATGGGAATCAAGGGAGCTGCCCTGGCAACCGTTCTGGGACGCGGCCTGGCGGTCGTCTACCAGCTATTCCTCTTATTCCGTGGGAAACACAGGGTCAGCCTGTCGCTGGAATATCTGAACATCAACCTGAAAGAAATCCTGAAACTGTTCAGGCTTTCAATGGGCGGCATTGGCCAGAGCCTGATCGCAACTTCCAGCTGGATCCTTTTGGTCCGCATCATCGCCTTATTCGGCAGCGAGGCTGTGGCCGGATACACCATCGCCATCCGTGTGATCCTGGTTTCCATGCTTCCTTCTTCGGGCATTGCCAATGCCGCCGCCACCCTGGTCGGACAAAACCTCGGAGCCAGGCTGCCTGGCAGGGCTGAACGTGCCGTTTGGACGACCAGTGTCATCAACTTCATCATTATGGGAGGCATCGGGCTGCTGTTCGCTGTCAGCCCCGAACCGTTCATACGTTTCTTCACTCCGGAACAATCCGTCATTGAAAGCGGCTCTCATTGCCTCCGCATCATGAGCTACGGATTCATCTTTTACGGGGTGGGAATGGTGATCGTTAACTCCTTCAACGGAGCCGGAGATACGCTAACCCCTGTCAAGATCAACTTCTTTTGCTACTGGCTGCTGGAACTAACGGTGGCCTGGTTGCTGGCTGTACCGGCCCGGATGAATGAACAGGGAGTTTACTATGCGATCCTGATTGCAGAAGCAGCGATGACCGTCACAGCCGTGCTCATCTTCAGGAAGGGAAAATGGAAACTAAAACAGGTGTAAATATTTGCCTTTCTCCGGATTATTTTGTTCCTTTGATAAAATTTGAATGAATGGACGGGCGCCTTCTTTTTCAGATCCTCCAGCTGGTCATCATCCTGATCATATTCATCTTCCTGATCCGTCATATCTGGGGATCCTTCTTTGACACGGATTACCAGCCCGTAGCCTGGAAGCATTCCGTGAAAATGAAATCCGTTTCCCGGGAGCTGCAAAAGATCGAAAAACAGACTCCCGATAAAGTCCGTTTTTTCAATTTCTGGTTCCAGACCGAACGGATGAAAAAGGAGAACGTTCCGGGTGCGTTTGCCGAACTCGGCGTGTACAAGGGTGAAACAGCGCGGATCATTCACTGGATGGCGCCATCACGGACACTGCACCTGTTCGACACCTTCGAAGGATTCCCCGCGTCGGACCTGAAAGGTGAAACGGGCGAGGCGGCCACTTATTCTCCGGAGCGGTTTTCCGACACGCGACTGGAAAAAGTCAGGAACAAGATCGGGGGCAACGAAAACATCGTTTTTCATCCGGGGTATTTCCCTGATACGGCAACAGGTCTGGAAGAGGAGACCTTTGCATTTGTTTCGATCGATGCGGACCTGTATCAGCCCATCGCGGCAGGCCTTGCCTTTTTTTATCCGAGGCTGTCACCCGGCGGCGTCATCATCGTTCACGACTACAACCATAAGTGGGAAGGCGCCGTGCGGGCAGTGGATGAGTTCATCCAAAACATCCCGGAAAGCCTGGTGTCTGTACCCGATATGGAATCGAGCGTGATGATCGTTAAAATGAAGAATATAGGATGTAGGATGTAGGATGAAATATGTAAAATGAAATATGTAAAATGAAATCCTTCATCAACCTGTAGACCTGTAGACCTGTAGACCTGTGAACCTGTAGACCTGTAGACCTGTAGACCTGTAGACCTGTAGACCTGTAGACCTGTGAACCTGTAACACGAACAACCATGAAAAACCCCCTAATCCTGGAGATCAACACCTGGGTATGGCTGAGTGAACTCACCATCAAATACGACCAGGCGGTCACACTCGTGAATGTTCCTGCGCTGGAATGGGATGAAATCGCACAACAGGGATTTGATTACCTGTGGCTCATGGGCGTGTGGAAACGTAGCCCGGCGGGACTGGAGATCGCCCTGCAGCATCCTGATATCATCCACGCCTGCCAGATGGCTTTACCCGGTTTTACCCCGATGGATATGGTAGGTTCGGCCTACTGTATCCAGGACTACACCATTGATCAAATGCTCGGTGGCCAGGAAGGGATCCTGAAAGCACGAACGGAATTAAAAGCAAGGGGAATGGGCCTGATCCTTGACTTCGTTCCCAACCACGTCGCACCGGATCATCCGTGGACGAGGGAACACCCGGACTATTTCATCCAGGGAATGGAAAACGATCTTCTCCAAACACCCGACGACTTCATCCCCATCAACGGGAGGGTCATTGCCCGGGCCAGGGATCCCTTTTTCCCTCCGTGGCCTGATGTGGTGCAGCTAAACGCATTTTCCGGTGAGCTGCGTAAAGCCTCAGTAAAAACACTCCTTGCGATTGCATCCCTGTGCGATGGTGTTCGCTGTGACATGGCCATGCTGATGACCAACCGGATCTTTGAACAGACCTGGGGAAACAAAGCAGGACCGAAGCCAACCAGTGAATTCTGGATGGAAATCATCCCTGAAGTGAAAAAAATGTTCCCGGCATTCCTGTTCATTGCTGAAGTTTACTGGGAGATGGAATGGGAACTCCAACAGCAGGGATTTGATTTCTGTTATGACAAACGCCTTTACGACCGCCTGCTCCACGACACGGCAGAGAGCATCCGGTTGCATGCATTGGCTGGCCTGGATTACCAGGAAAAACTGATGCGTTTCATTGAGAACCACGATGAGCTGCGCATTTCCTCGCAGCTGGAGGTACCGCGTCATTCCGCCGCTGCCGTCATTTTCGCCACGCTTCCCGGGGCACGGATGTTCCATCACGGGCAGCAGGAAGGATACCAGACCCGAATACCCGTTTTTCTTGCCAAACCGGTGCCGGAGATTCGTAATCACGACCTGCAGGAATTTTACCGGAACCTGCTTCATCTGATCTCGCAAACCCTGTTTCATAAAGGTGAGTGGGCGCTGTGCGCGGTCAACGGCTGGCCTGGAAACGATACGGTCCGCAACCTGCTGGCCTGGTCATGGTCACTGCCTGACCGAAGAGCCCTGGTGGTCATCAATTATTCCGGAATGCAGGCACAGGGACTCGTCAGCTGGCCATGGGCGGATGACCCGGGCAAAGAGGTGATCCTGAGCGATGAACTGCACGATACAACCTACCTGCGGTCAAATAAAGAACTGACCGACTTTGGCCTGTATGTTGATTTGAACGCATGGAATTACCACTTCTTCATTTTTTAACTTCGATATTGGTCACTCCTGCAGTGAACCTCTGATAAAAAAAATGCTATGATGAATGAATCAATCCCCGTTTTGAAAAACCATAAACGATTCCATATGATCAAAAATACTTTATTTATTATATTACTCATTGTCAACATCTTACCTGGCAGTCTTGTAGCGCAGCACCTGGCGGCATTCTCCGACATCCAGAACCATTTTTATGTTTTTGATGCAGGGAAGACCGAACAGCTGGAAAATCTCAAGATCCAGTCCTATAAGGTAGGGGGCAATCATTTAGCCTATATCGACAATGCAGGGGGTTTAAAGGTCTACTACAATGGCGAGGTCTATGAGCTGGACAATGCAGGAGCCGGTATGAGGTATTACGCCACGGACTACCTGCTGGGATACAAATACCTGGATTTTTTGAAAGTCTTCGACCGCGGTAAAATAAAAATACTTTGTACGGCCGTGGAAGGATATGTGGTTCAGGACAGCCTGATCACCTGGTACGACCGGATCAGCAGGACGGTCAATATTTATTATAAAGGAAAAACGGAGACACTGGAGGATGGATTGCTTGACTTTCCGTTCGAACGCCTGAAAAGCGGCGATAATACGCTTGCCTATGTTACGACCGTGGATAATAAATTCAAGGTTTTCTGGGCTGGTGATATCTGGGTGATTGATGAATTCGGGGAATACATCACTTACAAAACAGGAAAAAATATCGTTGCCTATATGGATGAACCACGGAACATTTTCAAGGTCTTTTATAAAGGCGAGGTGTTTGAACTGGAATATTACCGGCCGCAAGCCTTCGAAGTCGGAGACGACATGGTGGTTTACGTTGATGACATGGGCAACCTGAAATCCTTCAACAAAGGCATCACCACCACCCTGCTTCCGAACCGGCCTGAACACTTTGAAGTTAATGATGAAGCGATGATCTTTATCGACCAGGGTTATTTCAAAACACATTGCAATGGAACGGTTCAGATCATCGAACGGTACGTACCGGACAAATATGTACTTGACTGGAATTCAATATCTTATATTGACGATAATCAAAATGTCCAGGTGGTTCAGAATTGTGAAAAACACGTGGTCACCTATGAACTGGTGACGGATCTTGAAATGAACCGTAACCTGATCATGTATAAAACAGGGCCCAATACCACGCGGATCTATTACTTCGGTCAGGTGTTTGAGGAATAGGGACGCCGTGTTGTTAACACCATCCGGTTATTATTTTGCCATACAATAAAATCAATTCTTTCCGTTATCTTAGTAGTTTTGCGGAACTTCCCTGAAGCAGGGATACCTGTGTGTTTTTAGTATGAACCAACTTAATTTTTCGTCCATGAATCCTCCGCGCAAAGTCCATATTCGTTTACGGTCATTGTTCTACTATGCATTGATCCTGTTGTTCGCCAGTGCCGTCATGACAGGGAACAGCGGATGTGCAGGTAAGAAAAAAGCGGGAAAGACCAAGCAGGTGACCACTGTTCACGATGATCCCGACCAGTTGTTAAAGGCAAAAGGCCAGCTGCTGGAGATCCTCAATGATGACGGATCCCTTCCGCTGAGCACGAAAGAGGCTACCCTCGAAGAAATCAAATCACAGCGTTTTCAGGATGCGGAAATCAATAGCCTGATTGATCTTGCCGAACAAAAAATCAACAAAGAAAAAGAGATGGCCAGGAAGCCTGAGCAGGTGATCCCGCCACAGGAGGTTGAAGAAGCAGCAAGAGCCGGCACTTCCGACATACTTGAAGGATTTTTCAACGACCTGGTCAACAACAAGAATTACAGCGCATCAGATACTTTTATCAGCCAGGCGTTGAAAATGTTCGCCAGCGAATCCGTTCCAGTCCTGATCATCATCTCGCAGGAGGGCGGAATGACCGATTACGATGAGCCCACCACCATCCTGAAATACCTGCAGTATCTCGACGACACCAAAAACAACATCAACCGGATCAGCAACATCAAAATCAATGAAGAAGGGTTGATCACTGAATTAGAACTCATTAAAAAGTAATCAATATGAATCCCATAAAAATTCTGTTCATTGCCATTGGACTGGCATTTTGGGGAACCCCAGCGACTGCACAGCCTGAGATCAGTCCCGAACGAAAGGCCGCCATTGATTCCCTGGCCCTTGAGAAAGTTCGCGACCTGAGCAAATACATCAGCATCATCGGCGACAAAGAAACGCCCTGGTCGGAAGCCAACCGGGTCATAGAGCGCACCCTGGAGCTGTTCATGCCCGGAAGCCAGATGGGTGTTTCATCGTTGTTCCTCGACGAAGTCAAATATTACGGCATCAGGGAATACCTGGAACGGCTCATGCAGCTGAACTACGACAAAGTGAAGATCCAATGGTTTAACATTCAATATATCAGCGATTTGGAACAGCAGCCGGATGGGCGTTTCGTGGGGGTGATCACCATTTTTCAGCGGTTTGAGGGGATTACAGGCGATCAGCTGGTCTATAAGGATACCACAAAAAAGGATATTACGGTCTATGTGGAGCGTAAACAGACCCAGATCGGAGGACGCCTGATCGGATTTTGGGATGTGCTGCTGGGCGATGTCAGGGTGACCGAAACCTTGCCATGAGAAAAATCCTTTTTGTTGGTTGGTTGATACTATGGATTGCGCCGGATCTGCCGGCGCAATCCATAGGTAATTACCTGGGTGATGAGGAGATCCTGATGGCCCAGACCAAACAGGTGAACCAGTTCCTTCGGCGTTTCAACTGTGAGGAAAACCTCGATGGGCAGCGGATCTACCCGGAAAACCCGCTTTACAGGGATCCCACCCTTCGAAGCAAATATCTATCGGTCCTCTTTGACAATGAAAATCCTGCCATTACCGACCTTGCCCGGCAGGACTTCATTCATACCGTCATAAACGGGAACAAACCGGTATATCTTGACTTTCACGGAGGAGACTGGTTTGCCGAGGTCGCAACCAAATTTTTCTATCACGGCAGTGAAGTACCGCTCACCCTTTTTCTCCAGCTTCAGGAAGAAAAGGTTGGATCAAAGTGGGTGATTACCAATATCTATTTCGAACCATTCAGCAAGCTTTTTTTCAATTCCGCTCCTGACCAGCTCAAATTTCTTCATCCCTTGAGCCACGAGCTCGACTTTATGAACCTCATCCACGTTTTCAAGAACAAAGATGAAGTTGAGCTGTACACTTCCCGTGAGTACCACCCGGATTTTCTGACCCTTTTCATTTATGAAGTGAAGAATGGAAACCTCTCCTTTAAAACCGTTCAGCAGGTTAAGTTTCACTTTTTCCAAGTCCCCGGATGGTATTTTGAACTGGTTGACTTCAACCGAAAATCCAAAAATTCAGGGTGGCTGATAGCCAATCTCCTCAGGATATCACCTGATGAAAAAGAACTGATGCTGAAATTCATTTACCATGAGTAAAAAGCTACTTTCTGCGCTCTGTGGATTGATCCTGATTTGCATCCTTTTTATTTTCCCTGCCTCAGCACAGGTAAACACCCACGTAAAAGAAACCGGCCAGGAAATGGAATCTTACCTAGTGCAGGTAAGGCAGATGGTTCATTTTGTCGAATCGGCCTTCAATACATTGGGTGATCCTACGGTCACCATCCGGGAAAAAGACATTATCATCAATGAAAGCTACCTGAAATTCTTTCGCGATGAAAAAGTCCAGATCGAAGATGATCTGGATGAAAACCGGCAGGTAGTGACCAATAAAAATGTTCAGGCTTACCTGAAAGACATCAATTTCTTTTTCAAACAGGTCGTTTTTACATTCACCATCGAAGAGATCTCACCTGAAGTGAACGAAGAAGGCCAGATCTATTTCAGGGTTTCCCTCAACCGGAATTTACACGCCGAAACCATTGATGACAGCACCGTCAACACCACGCAGGTCCGCTTCATGGAAATCAACCTGGATCAGGACCGGAAAGATCTCAAGATTGCCAGCATCTATACAACAAAGCTGAGTGAAAATGAAGACATGGCCAACTGGTGGTCGCGGCTTCCCGTCGAATGGAAAGAAGTCTTTTCCAAAGAGATCAGTCAACCCCTATCCACTCCATTGCACCACGTCATCGCCTTTGATGATTCGGCCGTCGTTTTACAACCGGACCCATTGGATCCCCTTCTGGATACGCTCTTCATCAACACCGGTCCCATCTATGAAAGCATCAGGCAAATCTGGTCACTTGAAAAGATCAGCCTCGACGGTAATCCATTGATTAACAACCTCGAACCGCTCAAAAAACTGACCCGGCTGAAGTCACTCTCCCTTTCGCAGACTGCCATTGAGGACCTCACTCCCCTGCGCAGCCTGTCAAAACTGGAGCATCTGAATTGCGCAGCAACACCCGTAAGCTCCCTGGAACCACTACGTTACTCACTGAATATGAGCGATTTAAACATAGAGGATACGCAGATTGATACGTTAAATACCATCGCAGGCTTTAAGAAGCTCAAGGTATTCAATTGCAGCAAGACACTGGTACGAAGTCTCGAACCCCTTGCGGATTTAAGGGAACTTACAAGTCTCCTTTGCCATAACACAGACATCGCCCACTTGGAACCTATTCAGACTCTCACCCATTTGACCCGGCTGGATCTGTCCTACAATACCCGTGTGACATCCCTGGAGCCTGTACGGAACCTGACAGAGCTCAGTTATCTCAACATTGGCAATACGATGATCGGGGACCTTGAGCCGGTGAGAGGGCTCATCGCGCTGCAGTATATGTACATGGACTACACCCCTGTCGACAACCTGGATCCCCTTCTCCCGTTGCCTGAGCTGAAACGCATTTACTGTGATCACAGCAAGGTGACCGGCGAAATAGCAAACATTTTCATGATCAGTAAACCCGCTACCCTGGTTATCTATGAAACAGGCGAACTGACCCGATGGTGGAATTCCCTTAATGAGCGGTGGAAGGAACTCTTTGCGGAGCAGATTGGCCTGGAAGCAGAACCCGAGAAGGAGGATCTGCACCAGATCACGTTGATCCGGCAACTGCAACTAAAAGGTGACAGTCTGATCACCACGCTGGATCCTCTTTCCGTCCTGATCAATCTCGACGATCTGGACATTTCCGGTACGCCTGTCCGTTCCCTGGATTCGTTGCAAAGAAGCATTCACCTGAGGGCATTGTGTCTGGCTGGAACGGAGGTGGCCACCATCGAACCGCTGCGAAACCTGCGGATGATCGAACGGCTGGACCTTTCCGATACACAGGTCACCGATCTGGAGCCGCTTGCACAGGCTCATAACCTCCTTGAACTGAACATCGAAAACACCCGCGTCACATCCCTTCAGTCCCTGACCGGTCTTGAAAAACTGAGCATGGTACGGGCAGATCAGACTGAACTGGGCCAGGATGAAATTTTTTCATTTATGGACAGCAAACCCATTTGCGAGGTGATCTATATGACACCACGGTTGCAGAAGTGGTGGGATGGATTGACTGACGAGTGGAAAAGCATATTCCTGGATGCACTTGATCTGGACGATCCTCCGGGGAAGGAAGAACTGCACAGGGTAATGAACCTGGAAGAGCTGATCCTTGAGAATACGATGAAAATTCAGGACATTGAACCGCTTGGAATGTTAAAACGAATGAAAAGCCTGATCATCAGCGAGACCCGGATCACGGACCTGATGCCCATCAAGGATGCCAGCCGCCTCGAAAAACTGATCTGCAGGAAAAGTCCTTTCAGTGAACTAGCGCACATTGCATCGCTGACATCCCTGAAGCACCTTGACCTTTCGGACACGCAGGTTTCGGATTACACACTGGCCGCACTGCTCACCGGGCTGGAATACCTGAACATCTCGGGAACGCCGGTCAAAAACCTGAAATGGATTTCAACCCTTGCAAATCTTACCGAGTTCGATTTTTACAATACATCGGTAGGAAGTTTGAATGAATTGGTCGAACTTACCAATCTGAAGATCATCCGATGTTACAATTCGAAACTGAATGAGAAGAAGGTAGCCAAATTCAGAGGTCTGCGACCTGATGTTGAAGTTGTTTTTTATTAGACTGATACACGATGAGCCAGAAATTTCTCCTGACAAAAGTGATTGCAACCCTGGGACCGGCAAGCGAATCGCCTTCCATGATCCGAAAACTGATGGCAGAGGGTGTGGATGCATTCCGGTTGAATTTTTCCCACGGATCATTGGAGACCCACGCCACGTTGGTTGAAAAAGTCAGGCAGATCAGCTCTGAACTTGACATGCCCGTAGCCATCATCGGAGACCTGTCCGGTCCGAAGATCCGTATCGGGGAAGTTCCCGAGGGAGGTATTTTGTTGACTGCGGCAAAGATCGTTGAATTTGTGAGTGAAGATGAACTGGCCATCTGCCACGAAGAGGCAGCGCGTGTCATCCTGACCACGAACTACCCTGGATTCATACGGGAAGTGCAGCCGGGGCACCGCATCCTGCTGGATGATGGCGCCATCGCACTGGTATGCAAACAGAAAAAAGAAGGACCCGGCGAAACCCCGAGGCTCATTTGCAACGTATTGAATACCGGGCTGATCACTTCCCGGAAAGGAGTCAATTTGCCCGATACTGACCTGTCGGTTGAGGCCCTCACCGAAAAGGATCACCGGTTCATTGATTTTGCCGTTGAGCACAGGATCGATTTTCTCGCCTTAAGTTTCGTCAGGACTGCAAAGGACATCCATATCCTGAAAGAACGTCTGAGAGAGCTGAACGCCAGATCTGAAAGACCCGGGACCGAAAGGACGCCTCAGGGATCTCACAAAACAGATCCTTTGCGCGACACACAGTTCATTCCGGTGATCAGTAAGATCGAGAAGCCCCAGGCGCTGGTCAACCTGGAAGAGATCATGCGTGAGACCGATCTGGTGATGGTGGCGCGCGGCGATCTGGGTGTGGAGGTGGAACTGGCAGAAGTGGCGGTCCATCAGAAAAGGATCATTCACCTCTGCCACGAATACGGGATACCGGTGATCGTGGCAACGCAGATGCTGCAAAGCATGATCGAGTCACCTTCTCCCACGCGTGCTGAAGTTTCCGACGTGGCCAACGCCATCTTTGATGGTGCGGATGCAGTGATGCTTTCCGGGGAAACGGCTGTTGGACATTATCCGCTGGAAGCTGTCAGGATGATGAACCGGGTCACCGAGAAAACAAACCATTACCTGCGTTACCACGCAGCCCCGCTTGCCCTGCCTCACCATTTCCGGCAGGGAAGGAAGGAAAGTGCCGCCATTGCCCACGGAGTAAAGACCATCGTAGAGGACATGGACATAAAAATGATTATTACATGGACCCATCGTGCAGAAAATGTGGTTTACCTCTCGCAGTATCATATCCCGCTGCCCATCCTCGGATTCAGCAACCACAGGGAAGACCTGAGGAAAATGGCATTGCTGTACGGGTTGATGCCCATCTATATGGAACTTCCCAAAAGCGGAAGTCAGTTCATCCGGCAGGTGGATCAAATGCTCATTCAGCGCAGATGGGCAAAGGCCGGGGACGCTGTCGTATTTGTGCTCGGTGAACCCATCGGGCGGCCCGGCGTTTCCAACCGTCTGGTTGTCCACTACCTGGGCGACAGCGAATAAACTCCTGTACCGTCCAAAGTGCCGATCCTTCCTCAGCTCAGATTGAATCGTTCAGGGTGTTTCCCTTGCCGGCCACGGTAAAAGGCTTCGATCTGCCGGAAATCCTTGTCGTAATCACCCGATGGAATCACGACCTGTCCCAGGCCGCACCTTTTTTCTTTATAATCGAGGAACCCAAGGACAATGGGCACCTTTGCCTTCAGGGCAATATAATAATAGCCTTTTTTCCAGTTGGTGACCAGCTTGCGCGTGCCCTCAGGGGTAATGGCAATAAATAACGATTCGTACTGATCAAAGACATTCGCCACCTGTTCAACCATGTTGTTACTTTTTGACCGGTCGACCGGTATTCCTCCCATCGCTTTCAATACCCGACCCAGTCCATTCCGGAATATTTCCTTCTTGATCAGGAATTTTACCGGAACACGGAGGACCGTGAAGGCAAGGCGGCCCACGACGAAATCCCACATGCTGGTGTGCGGTGCGACAAGCACAACACATTTCCTGATGCCGGCGGGCAGTCCTCCCAACACTTTCCAGCCGAAAAGCGACAGGATCAGTTTTGCCAGAAATTTCATCATAGTTCCAAGAGATCTGTTGATAAATGGTCAAATGGTTAAATGATTGCCCTTCCCTGCTGACCTGAGCTTCGAGGCAAATGCAACGGATATGTAATTGTTCTTTTCACAGCATACGTGCGATGCAAACGAAATGGCCGTACGAACAAGTTTATCCCACACGCTTTCCTCCAGGGCCGGCAGATCATGACGGGATATCCTGCAACGGACCAGCTCATAGATCAATCCCGCATTGAAGCCATCGCCTGCCCCGATGGTGCTGACCGTCTGGATCCCGGGAACGGGATACGACTTCCTTATCCTTTCTGAAAAAAGCAACACATCCCTCCCACCCTGGGTCAGGATCAGCGTTCGTCCGCCAGATGTCCTGATTGCATCGAAGATACGGTCCGGATCGGTCGTATTGAAAATATTACCAAAATCCTCATCGGATCCTCTGACAATATCCGCCTGACGGATACAATCGTGGATATAGGGCCCAACGACGTCCAGTTCCTTCAGGTGAGGCTTCCGGTAATTGGGATCATAGATCCGGATACAATCACAAAGCGATACCAGATCAAGTAACCGGTTAATTCTGAGTCTATTGGCCTCCTTCAAGGCATAAAAGGAGCCATAGACAAAGATATCGCCCGGAGCAAAAACAGGCTCTTTCTCCTCCTGCCGGTCCGCAAGCCGGGAGCCGGGGTAGAAGGTATAATCTGCATCATTCCTGTCGTCGAGGAAAGCGAAGGCCACCCGAACCTGACCCCTGTAACGGGCGATAAATTCGGTCGAAACGCCATTCTGATGAAGGAAGGACATTATGAAGGTGCCAACCGGATCGTCACTGCAGTCGGATATCATCGAAACCGGCATACCTGCCCTGCCAAGAGACACGGCTGTATTTAACTTTGAACCGCCCGGACCAATGAAGAAAGGAGCTCCGTCACGGAAAGCGATATCAAGAATGCATTCCCCTGTTGTGTAGATCTTCTGCATTTCAGCTGATTTGACGGTTGTTCCGCATATTAAAAGTCGATCTCCAACCCCAGCTGATCTTTGAAATGGATAAGATCAGGATTTTTTTCTGCCATCCTCTTATATTTTTCAAGGGGAGTGTAGGGCCGTTGATCCTGTGCATTGGCATAGATCCTAGTGGATAACAGGATACGGTCGTTCTTCAGCCGTGCACGGAGAAAGCCAAGCATATCCTGCTTCTTATCATTCAGTTCATCTTCCTGTACCTTGTTGTCGATCGTCAGCTCAATGGCAAAATCATCCTGAAGTACTGGTTTGCGTTTGGTCAGGGTACTGTGCAGATTAGGGAATGTATCGGCGATCGTGGATGCATAGACCGACCAGGCTTCCTCCAGCTGTATCTGATCAAACGAATCTTCAAACCTGACCGTCGGGTATTCCGGATTATTCCCGTTAGCTGTGTCACCTTCTTTTGAGATAGCAATTTTCTCCTTGATGGACACGCCACAGCCTGTTTTTACGGAACTTCCACGTGCGGGTGACTGCTGCGGAGGGGATTCAACCGGAACTTTAAATTCCTTTGGGACTACCGGGGCGTTAACCGGTTCCGGCTTCTGTTCAGCAGGTTGAACTGTCTTTTCTGCTTGCATTTTGTACCGGTCGTCTTTTCCCGAAAGAGAGCACATCTGCATCAGGGCAATTTCAAGGTGAAGACGCTTGTTATTGCTGACCTTATAGTTCAGATCACATTTATTATTGATATCCAATGCATTAAGCAACAGATCGACCAGGCATTTCCTGCTTTGGCCGACATATCGCTCACGAAGTCCTTCACCTGTCTCCAGTAACTTTGCCGTAGAGGGATCTTTACAGACCAGTAAATTTCTCAGATGCTCTCCCATGCCGATCAGGAAATGCTGCCCATCGAATCCATTATCCAGTATTTCATTGAGGATCAAGAGTGAAGAAGAAATATCGGCTTGCAGGATGCTATCGGTCATTTTAAAATAATAGTCATAGTCGAGCACATTGAGGTTGCTGATCACCGTTTCATAGGTCAGTTGGCTTCCTGAAAAACTCACGATCTGGTCAAACATGGAAAGCGCATCGCGCATGGCACCGTCAGCTTTTTGGGCAATGATCCGCAAGGCATCCGGATCAAAAGCAACCTGTTCGCTCTGAGCTACCGTTATCAGTTGCTGTGTGATATCCTCCACCGAGATCCGTTTAAAATCATAGATCTGGCACCTGGAAAGAATGGTGGGGATGATCTTGTGTTTTTCCGTGGTGGCCAGTATGAACTTGGCATAGGCCGGCGGTTCCTCCAGTGTCTTGAGAAAGGCATTAAAAGCCTGCTGAGACAGCATGTGCACCTCATCAATGATATAGACCTTATACCTGCCCACCTGAGGCGGTATCCTCACCTGGTCAACCAGGTTGCGGATGTCATCCACCGAATTGTTTGAGGCAGCGTCCAGCTCGTGAATGTTGAAAGAGGCAGAGGCATTGAACGAAAGGCAGGATTCACAGGCATCACAGGGTACAATATCGGCAGAAAGATGTTCACAATTGATGGTCTTGGCAAGTATCCGGGCACAGGTGGTCTTTCCCACACCTCGCGGTCCGCAGAACAAAAAAGCCTGGGCAAGCTGATGGTTGCGGATGGCATTCTTAAGCGTGGTGGTGATGGCCTGTTGCCCTATCACCGTGTCAAAGGTCTGAGGTCTGTATTTGCGCGCCGAAACAATAAAATTCTCCATCAGGTGTTTTTTTGGGGAACGAATTGCTTCCAAAAATACTCAATTTTGCTTACCTTGCCCCGTTAATTTTTCAACACATTCACGATAACCGCCACCTGCTGATGATCCTCATCCATACGGAACAACAAACCAACCGCGTCAGGTACATATTCCATCTTTTCTTTCATGATCTTTTCGGCACGGAATATTTGCTGACGTCAGATTCCGGGCATTTTCTCACCTGGTCGGGCCCCAAATTTTCCTATGGCATCCAGCCACTGGAAGACGAACTTTTTATCAGGGCGGTGCCGCTTCTGTTTGAAAAAGGTACGGACAGCCCGGTTCCGGAATGTGTTGAAATCAGCGGATCAAAGGTGCTTTTCCCCATTCAGGATCAAAATTCGGCCTTTCCTTTTGACCTGTTTGCCGCCAGTTTTTACCTGGTCACCCGTTATGAAGAATATGAAACGGTTTACAAAGATCAGCACGGAAGGTTCAATCCCCTTCACAGCATTGCCTTTAAGGAAAATTTCCTTGATAAGCCCGTCGTGAACATCTGGGCGCTGAAGCTGAAGGATATCCTCCTGATTCATTTCCCCAACCTTGTATTCAGCGCCAGATCGTTCAGGTTCCTTCCGACCATTGACATTGACTCTGCATATGCATATCGTCACAAAGGCTTCTGGAGGACAGCCGGAGGTTTCCTTCGGTCGCTTTCAAGGGGTGATCTCAGCGAAATGAAAGAACGCTGCCACGTGATTCAAGGAGGGTTGAGCGACCCTTTTGACACATACGGCTACCTGTCAATCCTTCATAAAAAATTTGATCTTTCACCCTACTTCTTTATCCTTCTGGGAGATTATGGACCCTACGACAAAAACCTTTCCCCCCGCAACAAGCATTTCAGGGAACTGGTGGCCCGGCTGGCCGCGGAGCATACGATCGGCATCCATCCTTCCTATGCTTCACATGATCACCCTGCACGACTGAAGTCGGAAATATTGCGGCTGGCTTCCATCATCAACCGCAAGGTGACCATCAGCCGTGAGCACTTCCTCCGGATCACCATGCCTTACACCTTCAGGAATCTGATCAGTTCAGGCATTGAATGCGATTTCACCATGGGGTATGCCCAGGAACCAGGCTTCAGGGCAAGCATTTGCACTCCTTACCTGTTTTATGATCTTTATGACGACAAATCGACCTCCCTGCGAATTTATCCATTCACGGTAATGGATGGAACCCTCAGGGACTATAAGAACCTCTCCCCTGAACAGGCATCGGAAGTCATCAATGTCCTCATCGGCGAGATCAAAGCGGTCAACGGGATTTTCATCAGCATATGGCACAATGAGACACTGGGTGATCAGAAAAGATGGAAAGGGTGGCGAACAGTGTATGAAAAAATGATCCTTCATGCACTGGATAGTTGATTTGCAGGTGGTTTAATTCCACTGACAGGAAGGCATCGTGCGCTCCATCTTTTGGAGCAGTTTTTTGATCATCATCATCAGTTCCTCACATTCGACCAGCATCACCACACTCACCTCCTCATCTACCAGGTGACTGTCACGGATCAGCCGGATGTGATAGTGCGTCTCCCGGGCATACTCATAGGCAATGGTCAGCTGCACATACTGCTCCTCATCCGATGTGGCATCCTGTCCCACTTCCAGACAGGAACCGATCGATGTCCCCTTGATCAGAATGTGCTTCGACATGACATCTTCCCGATGCTTGTAATGCAGGATCTTGTAAAGTTCAATGATCAGCAGGCTGAAAAGATAACTTTTCCTGACCAGCAACTGGTTTCCTTTCATGGTTTTTATTGTTAATACGATAACCCCCGAAAATGTTACCCTGGTAACCGTACTTTTTTCAAACAAAACATAAAGTTCCATACCTTAGCGGGTACCAACCAGGTCAGTCCACTTGATGATCCATTATCTCCATCATAGCGATATTGATAAAACAAAATGGGATCGGTGTATCCAGGAGTCCTTCAACGGTCTGATCTATGGATATTCCTGGTACCTGGACCTGGTATCGGAGGAATGGGATGCGCTGGTTGAGGATGATTATGAGCGGGTCTTCCCCCTTACCTGGAAGAAAAAAGCAGGAATATCTTATCTGTACCAGCCATTTTTTACGCAACAGCTCGGCATTTTTTCCAGAAGTCCGATAACCGAAAACACCGTTAATCACTTTCTGGCTGCAATTCCTTCCCGGTTCCGACTGATCGAGATCAGCCTGAATTCCTTTAATAAATTGACTCTGCCGGATTTTTCCGTGAGCAGGAACCGTAACCACGAATTATCGTTGAACGAATCCTATGACCGGCTGGCGGCTTCCTATTCCGAAAATATAAAGCGCTCTGTCAGAAAAGCCAAAAACCACGGACTGACTTATCAGTGCACCATCAGTCCGGAGGAAGTGATCAGCCTGTTTCGCCGGAACAGAGGCAGGACGGTGCGCACACTGAAGGAAAAGGATTACCGGCGGTTCCGCCGGCTGGTCTATACATGCATACACAACGGAAAAGCACAGACATGGGGAGCATATAGCCCTGATAACCAATTGTGTGCAGGGATCATTTTTTTGTTTGGCCATAAAAGGGTCATTTTCCTGTTTTCAGGACTGGCTCCCTATGGAAGAGAACACGGGGCGATGCCCTTTTTGATTGATGCATTCATTCAACAGCACGCTCAATCTTACCTTACACTCGATTTTGAGGGATCAAACGATCCCGACCTGGCCAGGTTTTATAAAAGCTTTGGTTCGAAAGAGGTTTTTTATCCTTTTATCCGAAAAAACAAGTTGCCGTGGGTGGTGCGGATGCTGAAAAATCTGCAAGCGGCTATCTGAATTTCCCGATTGCTGATTGCCGATTGCTGATTGCCGATTTATTCCTTCTGACACTGGTCCTTCTTCATAAACGGATACTTGAAATCCGTTGCGGGCAGCAGGTTCTCCTTGATAGTGCGGGGATTTGTCCAGCGAAGGAGGTTCATGAAACTCCCGGCCTTATCGTTGGTTCCCGACTGCCGCGAGCCTCCGAAAGGCTGCTGCCCTACCACGGCCCCGGTGGGCTTGTCGTTGTAATAGAGGTTTCCTGCAGCGTATTTGAGAAGATCACCTGCCCTGGTCAGTGCATAGCGGTCACGGGCAAAGATGGAGCCAGTCAATCCGTAAGGCGAGGTTTCATCGCATAGATGTAACGTCTCTTCAAAACGGTCGTCCTTATAAACAAAGATGGTCAGCACAGGTCCAAAGATCTCCTCTTCCATGGTCAGAAAATGCGGGTCCCTGGTCAGAATGATGGTCGGCTCAATGAAAAAGCCCTCGGTATGGTCACCTTTTCCGCCAAGGATGACTTCGGTATCAGCCGACTGCTCTGCTTTATGTATATAGCCCATGATATTGTCAAAGGATGCCTTGTCGATCACAGCATTCATAAAGTTTTCAAAATCGGCAGGATCACCCATCTTTATCTGGGAATGCATATCGGTAAGCCGTTCCCTGATCTCTTTCCAGAGTGATTCAGGAATGTAGGCCCTGGATGCGGCGGAACATTTCTGGCCCTGATATTCAAACGCACCTCTTATCAGGGCGGTAGCCACCTCTTCGGGATCAGCGGAGGTGTGCACGAAAACAAAATCCTTGCCCCCGGTCTCCCCAACGATCATGGGATAGGATTTATAGCTGGACAGATGCTCGGAAGTCATTTTCCATAACCTGTTGAAGGTGGCATTGGAACCCGTAAAATGAACCCCCGCCAGATGCCTGTCGGCCATGACTGCGTTCCCGATGGAAGAACCCGGTCCGGGAATGAAATTGACCACGCCGTCAGGCAATCCAGCTTCCTGGAAAATTTTCATCAGGTAGTAATTCGACAGTAATGAGGTGCTTGCCGGTTTCCAGATCAGCGTGTTTCCCATGAGCGCCGGAGCAAGGTTCAGATTGGAAGCAATGGACGTGAAATTGAAAGGGGTTACGGCAAAGACAAATCCTTCCAGCGGCCTGTATTCGATCCGGTTGATGATCCCCTTTTCGGAATGGGGTTGTTCGTTGTAAATATCAGAAATATAGTGTCCGTTGAAACGCAGGAAGTCAATGGTTTCACAGGCAGCATCGATCTCAGCCTGGAAAATGCTCTTGGATTGGCCCAGCATGGTCGCCGCATTGATCACCGGACGGTATTTTGTGGCGACAAGCTCCGCAATTTTCAGCATGATCGACAGTCGCTCCACCCAGAACATCGATTCCCATTGCCGGTGGGCTTTCAGTGCAGCTTCAACGGCCAGCTTCACCTCTTTCGGTGAAGCTTTGTGATATACCGCAAGCTGATGCTGATGACGGTGCGGCATCACCACCTGATCAATGTCCCCGGTTCGGATTTCCTTGCCTCCAATGATCAAAGGGATATCCACCAACTCGTTACTCATCTTTTTCAATTCAGCGATCACTCCCTTGCGATCCCTGCTTCCGGGAACATAGGAACGTATCGGCTCGTTTTCGGGGTATTCAAAAGCATAAAGGGCGTTGTTCATCTGTTCTGGTTTTTCTGTTACATAAGAACGCTCAGGGATAGAAATTGTTCACGGCAAAGCCAGTGATTCGTCCCAAACTGTTAATTTTGCCATTTGCGTATAGTTTTGACCAAAAATGATTCAAAACCTCCTACTGCCGATTCGATCGCGATGGCTGCTGTTGGCCCCCGCCATCTTTCTGATGGTTTCAACGGGTTGTCATCCGGCCGGCACGGACAGGGAATCCTCTCCCGAGGCACGGAAACCTTTCCTGATGAAGGGTGAGCTGATCATCTTTCACGCCGGCAGCCTGGCGGTACCGTTCCGGGAGATGGCAACTGCATTCAACGAACTTTATCCCGACGTTCGTATCAAAACAGAGGCCGGGGGAAGCCTGGCAAGTGCAAGAAAGATCACCGACCTGAAACGGCCCTGCGACATCATTGCCGTTTCCGACTATCGGGTCATCGACGAACTGCTCATTCCGGAGTTTGCATCCTGGAACATTAAGTTTGCCGCCAACGAAATGGTGATCGCCTATACGGAAAAATCAAAATACCGGGCAATGATCGATTCGCTCAACTGGCATCAGGTCCTGTTGAAAGAGGATGTCAGGTTTGCACGGTCCGATCCAAACCAGGATCCTTGCGGCTACAGGACTGTTCAAACCTTTCTGCTGGCCGAAAAACATTACCAGAGGCCGGGTCTGGCCGGTCTGCTGAAATCCAAGGACAATCAATACATACGTCCCAAGGAAGTCGACCTGATCGCACTGCTTGAGACCAGCACGGTGGACTATGTTTTCAACTACAGGTCCGTTGCCCGCCAGCATCAGCTGGATTTTATAGGGTTACCGGAGGAGATCAACCTGAAATCACCCGGCCTTGCCGACCTGTACGCCACTGTTTCCACCGAGATCAACGGCAGGGAGCCCGGACAGCTGATTACCCTGACCGGCGAGCCGATGCTTTACAGCCTGACGATCCTGAAGGATGCCCCCAGTGGAACGATTGCGCAGGCATTTGTGGAGTTTGCCTTATCCGCCAGGGGTCAACAGATCCTGGAATCCTGCGGTCAGCCTTCGGTGATCCCTGCGGCTTCCGCGTCGTATGACCAGATCCCTGAACGGTTCAAGGCTTATGCGAGGAGGGAAACGGGAGGCGGTTGACAGCGGAGCGAAGCGACGTCCCGACGGAAGTCGGGATCAACGGTCAGTAGTTGGCAGTAAAACAATTTGACAATCTAACAATCAATTACATAAACTGATTATAAACTTTTTAACCAATGAAGCAACCATGAAACACAGTTTAATTATGATCATCCCCTTCCTCGTGGCATCCTGCACGAACAATCCATCGGTGACAGTGACAACGGTAGGGAATGCAAGGGATACGGCCGATCTGACGAACGATTTCTATGACAACGAGCCGGTTCATGAACTGACCAAAGGGGAATTGATGGTGGATGGCGAAGTCTACCGTCCGGGAAATGTTGACCTGGGTTCGCTCCCCCTCCATTCCGTGATTGTGAAAGAAACCATCCTGTCGGGTGATTCCAACCGGTTTGTGGGAGCTTACCGTTACGACGGTTATTCTCTGTTTGATATCCTGAACCAGTTTGTACCCGATAAGGTAAACAAAGAAGAATTCCCGCCCATCATTGACCTGTATGTGGAGATCACCAACAAGGAAGGTGAGAAAGCCGTTTTCAGCTGGGGCGAGATCTATTACCCTGTCAATCGTCATCAGATCATCCTGGCAACGAAGGTAATGGAGATCGTTCCCTCCAAAACAAAAGACCACTGGCCACTGCCCGGTTCCTGGAAAATAGTGGCAGTCCCTGATCTGATCACGGAAAGGAATCTATCGGATCCGGTGGCCATCACGGTGAAGTCACTGGGGAAATCCTTCCCTGTTGACCGGGATAAAAAATATACCGATGCTGTATCCATCTTCCGGAATGACTCGCTGTTAAGCTCATTTACTATATTACCAACTAATTGTCAATTTATTACATATCCAACCATTTTTTATGGGCGCGGCAGGGGGATTCACAGTGTCACTCCTTTCCAGGGTGTGATGCTCAAAGATCTGTTAGCACAGTATATCCATTCTGCAACGGGTGCCCTCCGTAACGGCTTGGTCACCGTCAAGGGCGCAGATGGTTATCGCAGTGCGTTTACGCTGAGTGAGATCATTAACCGGAACGATCAGTCGGAGGTGATCATTGTCGATGTCGGGGAAGGCGAGGAAGGCGGCCGCTTCAGGCTGTTCCCGAGTGCTGATTTCTTCTCCGACCGTGCCGTCTTCTCCCTCGAGGAAATCCGGGCTGATTTTTAATTTTTGATTTCATGAAAACCACCGGTCTCTTCCAACTCATCCTCATCATCCTCGGGGGACTGGTTTTGCTTTTCATCATCGCTCCCCTTCTGGGGATGTTTCTAAAGACGACACCCGGCAATCTGTTTGAGACCAGCCAGGATCCGGAGGTCATGAGGAGTGTTTGGCTGACCCTGTGGACCAGTATGGCCGCAACCCTGATCTTTGCCATTGGGGCCATTCCTCTTGCTTACCTGCTCGTCAGAAGGAATTTCCGGTTCAAGCCAATGGTGCTTGGCATCATCAACCTGCCTGTGGTCATCCCGCATTCTGCTGCCGGGATCGCCATCCTGGGTTTCATTTCAAGGGACACCGTGATCGGAAAGGCCGCATCGCTGGCAGGATTCGATTTTGTAAGCACTCCTGCAGGCATTGCACTGGCCATGGCATTTGTGAGCCTACCATTTCTGGTCAATTCGGCTATGGATGGCTTTGCGGGTGTGCCCGTCAGACTTGAAAATGCAGGCCTCAACCTGGGAGCATCCCCCGCGCGGGTTTTTTTTACGGTTTCACTGCCTCTGGCCTGGAGGAACGTAGTCACTGGCCTGATCCTGATGTTTGCACGCGGGATGAGCGAATTTGGCGCGGTGGTCATCGTGGCTTATCACCCCATGATCACGCCGGTGCTTATCTTTGAGCGTTTCGGAGCATTCGGACTCAAGTATGCACGGCCTGTGGCCGTACTGTTCATTCTGGTCTCCCTGGCGGTATTTATCGTCCTTCGCCTGCTAACGAAAGATAAGAGCCATGCTAAGAATTGAGCGGCTTTCGGTGAATCTGGGAGAATTCTCTCTGCAGAATATTGAGATGCAGGTGGACCGCGGTGATTATTTCGTTGTCCTGGGGATTTCAGGCGCCGGCAAATCGGTGCTTCTGGAAAGCATTGCGGGCATTGTCAGGCCCATCAGCGGGCATATCTATCTCAACGATAGGGAGATCACCCGGCAAAAGATCCAGTCCAGGGGGGTTGGTCTTGTTTACCAGGATCATGCCCTTTTCCCACATCTCACTGTACACGAAAATATTGCCTATCCCCTGAAAAGCCGGGGCGTGAATAAAGCATCGGCAGAGCCTGTCATTTCGAAACTCGCCGTGCAAATGAACATCAGCCATCTATTGCACCGCAAACCAGGCACATTGTCCGGAGGAGAGCAGCAACGTGTAGCCCTGGCCCGGACGCTTGCCCTGAATCCCTCCGTGCTCCTGCTGGATGAACCGCTGGCCTCTCTCGACGTTGAACTGAAAAAGGAACTGCGGAAACTTCTCCGGAAGATCAACCAGGATGGGATGACAATTCTGCACGTGACACACGACTATGAAGAAGCCATCACCCTGGGCAACAAAGTGGCAGTTCTGAATGATGGTGAGATCATCCAGTCAGGTACCATTGCCGATGTATTTCAACATCCACGGAATGCGTTTACCGCAAGCTTCATCGGAATCAAGAACTTTTTTTCTGTCTACGTGACCCCCCCGGGTGATCAGGAAGGGAGCACGCTATGCAGGGCCCGGATTACGGATGAACTGTGCTTCTTCATCCAGGATCAGGAACGGACAGGAAGCGGTTTTGTCATCCTCCGTGCGGAGGACGTCATCCTGAGCCGCATACAGACCGATTCCAGTGCACGGAATAATTTTGCGGGCATTGTACTGGACATCTCACCGTGCATCAGGGGGTTTGAGGTCACCGTGGATATCGGGGTCCATATTCTTGCAGTCATCACCCAGGATGCGCTCTCCAGCCTTCAACTGCGTGAAGGCGACATCTTGTGGGTGTCTTTCAAAGCATCAGCTGTGAATTTCATTGAAGGATAGCATCAGCCTCCACATTTGGCAAAAATGACGTAATTTTACGAGAAAATCCAGGGCATGCATTTCAGGATATTCATTTGCATTACCGTTGTCATCATCTCCCTTACAGGAAGAAACCTGCATTCTCAGCCCGAAACGTATCCCTACTTAGCCCCTGGAGCCCAGCCTCTTAAGGACACCATAAAGCTTCTTGACTCCCTGTATTCCTATTTCTGGAGAACCAACATCGGATACTGGGTCAATGAGGATCTGGATCTGTTTTATTACGACAACAACACGGATCTGATCAAACTGAACAGAAAGCACTGGGACGAGTCATACGGATATTTTTGGTATGACGATTCCAGGGTTCTGTACACGCTAAAAAACAGCCTGCGGATCGAAGAACTGAAACAGGAATATGAACTTATAGCACAAAAGTGGAATAATTATACGCTGTTTACCTTTGTTTACGATGATCAGGGAAAAAGGACCGAGTGGAAATGGCAAAGATGGTCACCGGACATCAGCGACTGGGTCAATTTCCGTTTGAATCAATACCTCTTCGATAGTGCTGACAAGCAGATTCAATCCATCTCCTTGACCTGGGATCCGGAATCGTCAGGATGGCTTTTCTCTCAGAAAATTGAAACGCTGTATAACAGCACCGGAAATGACTCCATTATCCTGACCTCCTACTGGAAATCATCTGATTCAGCCTGGTTGAACCTTAGCAAGAAGACAAGCCTGTACGATCTTTCAGGCAACCTGGTCAATGAGCTCATGCAGGTTTGGGATGATGGTTCAGAGAAATGGATCCCTTCCAGCAACAGCCTTTCCCTGTATGACAATGATCATCACATTCTGGAAACAGTCTACCAGCACTGGAATGTCAATCAGTCTGGCTGGGAGAATAAAACCCGGACGGAATACATTTACAATGAGCTCGGATTGATCAGTTATGCCGTAAACTCTTTATGGAATCCTCCCGACTCAGTCTGGGAAAACACATCGAGAAATATCTATTCGTACGATTTGGAAGGCGACCAGGTGGATTACGTCCTGCAAAACCGGACACAGGACCAGAAATGGGAAAATTCTCTACGGAAACAGTTCGTTTACAAGAAAGTTCTTTCCATTCCGGAAGTCATGACTGCCGACTGTATCTCCTGCAGATGGGAAACCATTTCTTCTTCAGCCAGATCCATCAGCTGTATTGGATTGAAGGATAATGCGACTTATTTATTTTCCCTTTACTCAATGCAGGGGAGCCACATTTCATCGCAGGTGATCAGTGGGAATCAGCCCATCAGGATCAGGGGAGAAATCCCCGCAGGAATCTATTTGATGACCATAGCCAGCAAAGATCACCCGGTGCATCAGGAAAAAGTCTTCATTCCCTGATCTTACAGCAGGTCAACTGCTTCAATGGGGATCATTAACAAAACTGTTAAATTGCATAAAAACCTTGATTAATTTATAAATTTGCTAAAATTGAAAGTTGCTTCTCATGAAGCAGAAGGTTGTTATTTCATTCTACTTGTTTATGAATCTGTTTGGACATGCCCAGGACAGGATCACCGGGCTGCCTTTTGCTACCCGTTCGGAAGTCATAGCTCAGCATGGAATGGCAGCCACGAGTCAGCCGTTGGCAACCCAGGTCGCACTGGATATTCTAAAAGCGGGTGGAAATGCAGTTGATGCAGCCATTGCCGCCAACGCTGTCCTCGGCCTGATGGAACCGACAGGGTGCGGAATTGGCGGTGACCTGTTCGCTATCATTTGGGATGCAAATTCCAACCAGCTGTATGGGTTAAATGCCAGTGGCCGTTCCCCGGCTTCTTTGTCCCTTTCCTATTTTAAAGAAAAAGGTCTCGACAAAATACCCTCCCTGGGCCCCCTTCCGGTATCGGTGCCGGGCTGTGTGGACGGATGGTTTGAGATGCACGACCGTTTCGGTTCCCTCCCCATGACCCATATCCTTCAACCTGCCATTGCTTATGCCCGAAATGGATTTCCTGTCTCGGAACTGATTGCCTATTACTGGGGAAAAAATGGTGAAATTTTAAAAAGCTTCCCGGGCTTTGCCGAAATATTCCTGCCTGATGGAAGGGCCCCTAAAAAAGGAGAGGTTTTTAAAAATCCCTGCCTGGCTGCTACACTCGAAAAAATAGCGGTCCTCGGCCGGGAAATTTTCTATACAGGTGAGATTGCAGACAGCATTGAAGCCTATATGAAACGTCACGGAGGTTTCCTGACGAAAAAGGACCTGGAAAGTCACACGTCAGAGTGGGTTCAACCGGTATCGGTCAATTACCGTGGGTATGATGTTTGGGAATTACCTCCAAATGGTCAGGGCATTGCCGCTTTGCAGATACTGAATCTCCTTGAGGGCTACGACCTGCAATCGCTGGGATTCGGAAATTCCGCCTATGTTCACCTACTGGTGGAGGCTATCAAGCTTGCTTTCGAGGACCGCGCAAACTTCTATGCAGATCCCTCCTTTGCCGATATCCCTGTCGGATGGCTTATTTCAAAGGAATATGCATTTAAAAGAAGGAAGTTGATTAATTTAGATTCAGCCGCACGAAGTGTAGCACCGGGTGATCCTGAACACGGCAACACGATTTACCTTACGGTGGCCGACGAACAGGGGAATATGGTATCCCTGATTCAGAGCAACTACCGGGGCATGGGAAGTGGCATGACTCCAGGAAAGCTTGGCTTTGTCCTTCAGGACAGGGGTGAGCTTTTCAGCCTTCAGCAAGGACATCCGAATGTTTTCGAATCTGGGAAACGGCCATTCCATACGATCATCCCAGCCTTCATCACAAAAGACGGCCGGCCCTTTATGAGTTTTGGCGTTATGGGAGGCTCCATGCAACCACAGGGACATGTACAGATCGTGGTTAATCTGATCGATTTCGGCATGAACCTGCAGGAGGCGGGTGACGCACCCCGCATCCGACACGGTGGTTCCTCCGAACCAACCGGAAAAAAAATGTCGGACGGGGGGATCTTGTTCATGGAATCGGGATTCCCTCAGCAAACCATTGACGAATTAAAAAGCAAAGGACACATCATCCGCTTTTCAGACGGGAATTTCGGCGGATACCAGGCTATCATGCGGGATCCTGCAACAGGAATCTATCATGGAGCTTCAGAATCCAGAAAAGATGGACAGGCAGCGGGGTATTAAGGCAGATGTTGGTTGACAGTAAACAATTGAACAATTGAACGACGAACGATGTATAACCATTTAGCAATCTGACAATTTATCATAAAAAAAGTGAATTTCAGTAAGATACAAAATTACGAACTATGGTTCGTTACCGGCAGCCAGGATTTGTACGGTGATGAAACCCTTCGGAAAGTGAAGGAAGATTCCCTGGCAATTGCCGGATCATTGAATGCCTCGGATAAAATTCCCGTGATGGTCGTTTTCAAACCCGTGGTGACCACACCCTCCGAAATCACAGACCTCTGTCAATTGGCAAATACCAGCAGCAGCTGTGTGGGTATCATCACCTGGATGCACACATTTTCACCTGCCAAAATGTGGATCACAGGACTCGGCATTCTAACCAAACCATTGCTTCACCTGCACACACAGTTCAACAGGGATATCCCCTGGGATGAAATCGACATGGATTTTATGAACCTGAACCAGTCGGCACACGGTGACCGTGAATTTGGGTTCATCTGCACACGGCTGCGCATTCACCGTAAGGTGGTCGTTGGACACTGGCAGGATGAAAAAGTACTGGATGCGATCGGGATCTGGTCACGGGCCGCGATCGGGTATCACGAATCCAGAAAATTGAAAATCTGCCGTTTTGGCGACAATATGCGCTCTGTAGCCGTAACCGAAGGAGATAAGGTAGAGGCTCAGAAGATCTTCGGCTGGCAGGTCAATTATCATGGCATCGGAGAGCTTGTGGAGAGCATGAAAGCAGTATCAGGGGCAGAGGTGGAATGGCTGATCAGCGAATACCAGGAAAAATACACATTCAATACAAGGCAAGTCGACCGGGTTCGCTACCAGGCCCGCATTGAACTGGGAATGAAGGCATTCTTCGAGTTGAACGGTTACAGGGCCTTCACCACCAACTTTGAGGATCTTTTCGGTCTGGAACAGCTCCCCGGCCTGGCAGTCCAACGGTTGATGGAACAGGGCTGGGGATTTGGAGCGGAGGGTGACTGGAAACAATCAGCGCTGGTACGGATCATGAAAGTCATGGCAGAAGGGATGACGGGAGGATGCTCCTTCATGGAAGACTATACGTATCACCTGGATCCGGAGCAGCCTGCGGTTCTGAATGCCCACATGCTGGAAATATGTCCGTCGCTCGCAGCGGATAAACCTACGATCGAGGTTCATCCGCTGGGTATCGGAGGCAAAGAAGCCCCGGCGAGGTTCGTCTTCACGGTTCCGGCAGGCAGGGGGATCGTGGCCACACTGGTTGACCTTGGAGGACGAATGAGAATGATCGTCAATCCGGTGAACGTGATCACTCCGAAACCCCTGCCCATGTTACCCATCGCCCGCGCCCTGTGGGTACCCGAACCCGATCTGCACACCAGTGCCCACGCCTGGATCCTTGCCGGAGGCGCTCACCATACCAGCTTCAGCATGGCACTGACAAAGGAATACATGGAAGACCTGGCTGAAATGTTCGGGACTGAGCTGGTCATCATTGACACAAACACAACGATCCCTGACTTTAAGAAGGAGCTCAGGTTTAATCATGCCTACTATCAAAAAGGGATCTAATGCTCAAATGATCAAAATCTACCGAACATGACGACACTGGATTGGATTGTCTTGTGTTCCTTTATTGCTGCCCTGGCAGGGATCATTGCCTGGGTACTGTTGAAGAAAGACAAAGATACCTCCGATTATTTTCTGGCCGGACGTGATGCCACCTGGCTGGCAATCGGTGCGTCAATCTTTGCATCGAACATCGGATCGGAACACCTGGTCGGATTGGCAGGCGCGGGTGCAGAAAGCGGAATGGCGATGGCTCACTGGGAAATGCACGGATGGCTCATCCTGATGCTGGGATGGCTGTTTGTGCCTTTCTATTCCCGGAGTAAAGTCTTTACAATGCCTGAATTCCTGGAGCGAAGATATAATCCCCAATCCCGGTCATTCTTGTCCGTAATCTCCCTGGTCAGCTACGTACTGACAAAAGTCGCAGTCACGGTCTATGCCGGAGGGGTTGTGTTCAAGGATGTTTTTGGGATCGAAGCCATCCGGCTGTTCGGACAGGAAATCGATTTCTTCTGGGTAAGCGCAGTGGGCCTTGTCGCCCTGACCGGCCTTTATACGACCCTGGGAGGGATGAAAGCCGTACTCTATACCTCTGTGCTGCAAACGCCTGTGCTGTTACTGGGTTCCATACTGGTACTGGTCATTGGTTTGAATAAAATCGGGGGATGGTCTGAGATGATGGAAGTCGTGAGGGCCGCTCCGGTAAATGATTATGGCGACAGCATGGCAAACCTCATACGTTCCCCCCACGATGCGGAATTTCCATGGACCGGGGTATTGCTGGGTTCCGCCATCATCGGCTTCTGGTACTGGTGCACCGACCAGTATATTGTACAGCGGGTCCTCTCAGCACGGAATATGACACAGGCAAGAAGGGGATCCATTTTCGGCGCCTACCTGAAACTAACCCCCGTTTTCATATTCCTGATCCCTGGTATGATTGCCTATGTCATGAACCAGAAAGGAATGATACAGCTTTCGAGTAACGACGCTGCATTCTCCACTTTGGTGAAAGAGCTGCTTCCCATGGGATTCAAAGGTGTTGTGGTCGGTGGCTTGCTGGCTGCCCTGATGAGCTCCCTGGCTTCCCTGTTCAACTCATCTGCCATGCTTTTTACGATAGATTTTTATAAAAAATACAAACCCAACGCGAGTGAGCGGCACTATGTCCTGGTCGGGAAGATTGCCACGGCAGTGGTCGTGATACTGGGGATTCTATGGATTCCCATCATGAGAGGCCTGGGAAAGGTACTGTACGCCTATTTACAGGATGTTCAATCACTGCTGGCGCCAGGCATTGCAGCTGTGTTCCTCCTGGGTATCCTATCCAAAAGGACTACCCCGAAAGCAGGCCTCTATGGATTGATCGTTGGATTTGTCCTGGGTATGTTACGACTCGGGTTGAAATTATTTGCCGATACAATGAATCCCGATGGGATCATCTACAGGATATTTTTGGCTCCCAACTGGTTGCACTATGAAATCGCCCTGTTCTTTATCGTTATTGTCCTGATGATCATCATCAGCTCCTTTACAAAGCCAAAAGATTTTGCCAGTTTAAAGGGGCTCACCCTGGCTTCGGTGACCCCGGAACAGCTTGCCGAGGTAAAAAACAGCTACAGCAAATGGGATATCCTGAATACAGCGATCATCATCGGAGTCATTGTTGCATTTTATGTCTATTTCTGGTAAAATAAGTTATGAATCACCTGCATCATGCTCAACGAACTGAAAGAAAACGTTTATCGCGCAAATCTTGACCTTGTGAACCACGGACTTGTTTTATTCACCTTTGGCAATGCCAGTGGAATTGACAGGGAAAAAGGATGGGTTGTCATCAAACCAAGCGGTGTAGATTACAAGCATATGAGGGCCAGGGATATGGTTGTGGTGGATCTTGACGGCAAAGTAGTGGAAGGTCGTTATAAACCCTCCACCGACACACCCACGCATCTTCAGTTGTATAAGGCTTTTCCTGAAGCAGGAGGAATTGCGCACACCCATTCGACCTATGCCACTTCGTGGGCACAGGCTGGAAAGAATATTCCCATTCTGGGCACTACGCATGCCGATCATTTCGCTCAGCCGATTCCCTGTACAGCCGTAATGGCTCCGGAGCAGGTGGAGGGCGAGTACGAGAAAGACACGGGCCGTTTGATCGTCCGTACCTTCAGTGAAATGAATTATTTGCAGGTTCCGGGTGTCCTGGTGAGAAGCCACGGTCCCTTTACCTGGGGCAAAGATCCGGCGGAGGCGGTCTATCACAGCGTCATACTTGAAGAGCTGGCACACATTGCGCTTTTGACCCTGATGATCAACCCGGAGTCAGCCATGAACAAAGCACTCATCTCGAAACATTACGGTCGTAAGCACGGAAAGGATTCGTATTATGGGCAGTAGAACACCGAGCTATGTGATCGGAATTGATTTCGGAACCGATTCAGCACGTGCGCTGGTCGTTGACGCCCATACAGGCGAGGAACTGGCCACCTCAGTCAGTTATTATCCCAGGTGGTCCGAAAGGAAATATTGCGATCCGGTGAAAAACCAGTACCGCCAGCATCCAATGGATTACATTGAAACATTGGAACACACGGTCCGCGGGGCGCTGGCAGCCTGTCCGTTCGAACTTGCTGAACATGTCGTTGGCATATCGATGGATACGACAGGCAGCACACCGGTGCTGACCTGCGCTGATGGCATTCCCCTTGCCCTGAGCCCGGGATTCGAAGAGAATCCGAATGCCATGTTCATTCTCTGGAAAGACCATACCGCCGTCAAGGAAGCAGAAGAGATCAACCACCTGGCAAAAAGCCAGGAAGTGGATTATACAAAATATGCCGGGGGTGTCTACTCATCGGAGTGGGTTTGGGCGAAGGTGCTCCATGTGATCCGTCAGGACGAACGTGTGAGGCTGGCAGCCGTTTCCTGGATCGAACACTGCGACTGGATGCCCGCGCTGTTATGTGGCCGCCAGCAACCGGCAGAAGTCATTCGCAGCCGCTGCGCCGCAGGGCATAAAGCACTCTGGCATCCCGAATGGAACGGACTTCCTCCCGCCAGCTTTTTTTCAAGGCTGGATCCCGATCTGGGTCGCATTCGGCAAAACCTTTTCAGCAAAACTTATCCATCGGATGTGAAGGTCGGGTGCCTCACACCGGAATGGGCCTGTCGGCTTGGGCTCACAACGCAAGTTACCGTGGGCACCGGCGCATTTGACTGCCACATGGGAGCTGTCGGCGGTCAGGCCACACCGAATGTCCTGACCCGGACCATCGGAACCTCCACCTGCGATATCATGACAGCCCGCTATGAAGATGTCGGCGAAAAATTAATTGCCGGCATTTGCGGACAGGTTGACGGATCGGTGATCCCGGGATATGTTGGCCTTGAAGCAGGCCAGTCTGGATTCGGGGACATCTATGCGTGGTTTAAAAATGTTCTGGCATGGCCCGTCGAAAATCTACTGTCAAACACAACCCTTGTCCAACCTGAAATGAAAGAAAAACTGAAGGAAGAGATCCTGGAGCAGATCATTCCAAAGCTCAGTGCTTCAGCTGCCAGGATACCCGCAGAGGAGTCAGCCATCGTTGCCCTGGACTGGATGAACGGCCGCAGAACTCCGGATGCCAACCAGGAGGTCAAAGGGGCCATCACGGGGCTGACACTTGGCAGTGACGCTCCACGGATATTCAAGGCCCTGGTGGAAGCCACAGCCTTTGGTTCCAGATCCATCGTTGAACGGTTTACCAGGGAGGGAGTTCAGATTAAGGAAATCATCGCGCTGGGCGGTGTGGCTAAAAAATCTCCCTTTGTAATGCAAACCATGTCCAATGTCCTAAATATGCCCATCAAGGTCGCATCAACAGAGCAAACCTGTGCCTTCGGCGCTGCCATGTTTGCGGCCGTTGCAGCCGGCATTTATGAGAAGGTGGAAGATGCCCAGAAAGCCATGGGAAAAGGATTCGATAAAGTGTACTATCCGGACAAGGCTACTGCCGAAACTTACCAGCATATCTACCAAAAATACCTCAGCCTCGGCAGGTTTGCCGAAAGCGCATCCGCCTGAGATCATCAGCACCTGGATGAAAAATAGTATCTTTGCACTGAAGTAGCAGGAAAAACAATATTCATTCTTAATAGTTGAAACGATGAAAAAGATTCTTGTCACCCTGGGAGCGGTGGTATTGCTGGTGGGTATTACCACGCAGCAGGCTTCATCCCAGAACCTTATGGAAAAAATGAAGAAAAAAGCGGAGGAAACGATCCTTAAAAAAGCTCCGGGAGGGGATCAGCCAAACGAATCCGAAACGGTCACGGAAAAGAATTCGGCAGGCTCCGGCGGTCCTTCCAATACAAAGGGAGGCGGACTGAGCAGCAAACCGATCGATGTGAAACAGAACATAACCGATGCCCAGACCGCATTTGCATCTCAAAAATATACCGACGCCAAGTATTCGATCCGTCAGGCCATCCTCGGGATTGAACTGGAAATCGGTAAAAACATCCTGAAGGGGCTTCCCGAGAAGATCGCCAGTCTGTCAATCGCACCGGAAGAAGATAATGTCACCAGCTCAGGCATTGGCTTTGTCGGACTGGTCATAAACCGGGTTTACCGCGATGGAGATCAGCAGTTCTCCGTAACGATTGGCAATGATGCTGCCATGCTGTCGGCAGTGAACATGTACCTGGCATCGGGAGCCTATGCGTCAAGTGCCCAGCAGGAAAACATCCAGCAAACGAAATTTAAGGAATACAGAGCGATCATTGAGTATGATGCATCCTCCGGATACAAATTAAGCGTCCCATTCGGGCAATCCTCCATACTGGTTACGGAGGGAGTCAATTTCAGCTCGGAGGATGAATTCATGAACGCTTCATTGACCATTGATATTGAGAACATTAAAAAGCAACTGGGGGAACAATGAGAACAGTACTATTTTCTTTTTTGATGATCCTGTCGTTGCTTGCCATTCAGGCAGGCGCACAGGATGTAAACGGACAATTGAACACCGCCACAGCATCCTATGCTTCCGGTGATCTGGAGAATGCCCGCTTCATGCTTCAGGAGTCACTCAACGGCGTCAACCAGGCCCTGGGCAAGGAAATACTTGAACTGCTGCCTGCCACCCTCGGGGGAATGAATGCTTTGACAGATGCAGATGATGTGGCGGGTGACAACATGGGTTTTGCCGGATTGTATGTGAGCCGTGACTATCAAAATGAGTCGCGCGATGCCTCTTTGGAGATCATCAGCGATTCTCCCCTACTGGCATCCGTGAATTCCATTTTAACCATGTCCACCATGTTTTCGTCCGATCCGAATCAGAAACGGATCAAAGTCGGCAGCTATAAGGCTTTGCTGACAAAAAGCGAAAGCACTGATCTTATTTCCTACGACATTCAGATGCCTTTCGGAAGTTCTTTGCTGACATTCAAAACAACGGGAATACCTGATGAGGCTGAGGTTACGGGACTGGTCAACGCACTGCCCATTGCCGATATCGTCAGGCTTGCCCAGTGACATTTTACAAATCGGGGGGCCTTTCCCTTCGTAGAGAAAAAAGCCGGGTGGCGGCAGGAAACGCCACCCGGGGGAGATATATAGACTACCTGGCTTCCGCCAGTTCGGGGTTTTGATCCCGAACGACGACGACCAGGTATTTGGTCTTTCCCAAAAACCTCTCCGGGTCGGTGATCCTGATCGACCCTACCCTTCCCTGGCTTTCTTCAAGCCGGTAGGACGAAGGATCCTGATCCGTAATGATCTCGCAATGCCTGGCATCCACAGGGATCTCCGTGACCACCCGGGTATCGATCCTGTGGAACTGCCCGGATACGAATTCATTGCTGAGCATCTTGACTTGGTTCATACCAAGGAATCCCCCTTCTTTCTCCACGATCTTTTTATTATCCTGAGATTCCATTCCGATCTGTTTAGGTATTAAAAACTAATACGGCGGAATGGCTAATCCTGTGCCATTTTTATAAATTAATCATAATATTCTGATGATCAATTAGTTACGAAAATTTAAAATTATGGGGGTAATCAAAATCGAAAAGAAAGTATCAAAATGATAATCTGCGGGTGGGAATTACATTTCCTTGAGCATGCGGTAAACGGTGGCCTGGCCTATCCCAAGTTTTTTTGCGACGAGTTTGATATTGTCAGAATATTTACTCAGATAGAATTTCAATATGGTCTTTTCGTATTCTTTAAGTGTCATTTCATCCGACAGGATATCCGCCATCAGATCCGAGTGGCTGAGCATGATGTCCGAAGCAGTCAATGTATCGCCTGAGCTCATGACGATGGCCAGCTCGATCACCGATTTCAGTTCCCTTACGTTACCCGGCCAGGGGTAGCTCAAAATCCGGTTTTTCGCCTCCTCCGACAGGAGTTTACCCGAAAGGTGGTTCTCCTGGCAATATGCATCCATAAAATGACGGGCCAGGATCAGCACATCGTTCTGCCTTTCGCGCAGGGGAGGCAGGTCGATTTGTAATCCAAACAACCGGTAATAGAGATCCCGCCGCAATGTTCCGTTTTTGACCTCGTTCTGGAGATTGCGGTTGCTGGCAACAATGATGCGACAATCGAATTTGATGATCTCATTGCTTCCGATCCTGCTGATCTCTCGTTCCTGCAGAGCCCTGAGAAGCTTGGGCTGGAAATTGATATCGGTGTCGGCAATTTCATCCAGGAATAAGGTACCGCCGTGTGCCTCTTCCAGTTTACCGATGCGGCGAACTGTAGCACCGGTGAACGATCCTTTTTCGAATCCAAAGAATTCACTCTCAAATAGTTCTGAAGGTACGGCACTCATATTGACCGCAACAAATGGTTTGTCCCTTCGTGGTGAATGAAAATGGATGGCCTTGGCAATCACTTCTTTTCCGGTTCCGGTTTCTCCGGTAACGGTAACGGTAATGTTGTTTGCCACTGCTTTTCCCATCAGCTGTAACACCTTCTTCATGGCAGGACTGTTCCCCACAACCACCTTCTCAAAATCATATTTGGTGATCACTTCCTGCTCCAGCACGCTGATCCGCTTCTTTAATCGGGCACTTTTTTCAATCTTATGGATGGCATTGTGCAACCGCTGCCTAATCTCTTCGTTTTTCACCAGATAATCAAACGCTCCCTCGTGAAGCAGATCAACGGCAGTTTGGACATCTTCCTGTTCAGAAACAATGATCACTTCGATCCCGTCATCAAACTCCCTGATTTGTCTCAACAGGTCAGACCCTTTTGTGTCAGGTAACCGGTAATCCAGCGTGATGATATCGGGCCGTTCGTGCAAATGGGCGAGCAACTCCTTGCCATTGAGAAAACTTTTAACCACATACCCGGGATCGATGTCCAGATGGTGAACCAGTAACCGGTTATACCATTCGTTATCTTCAACGACAAAGATTGTAACCTGTTCGTCCTGCATGGTCTTTTCGTTACTCATTTTAATTCATCCGGTGCGCCAAGGTCAGCCCTGATCAGTTCAAACTCCTCAACAGCCTGAAGGATCACTTCAGCCGACATCCAGTACTTATCCGGCTCATTCAGGAGCGCTTCCGCCTCTTTTAACAAACGGTATAGGTTTTCCGCTTTGAGATGGCGGCAGGGAGCACTGATCTTATGTATAATTTCGGCAGCTTGTGTCCACTCCTGCCGTGCCAGGCAATCCGTGATCTCTTCCAGACCCCGGTCCGTATCCGAAATGAAAAGCTGCACCATCTCCCTGAAGAAAACCTGGTCTCCCGCACTTGTCTCCCGTAAGGAGGCAAGGTCATAAACCGGCTGCCCATCTTTGGTAAGGCCACGAACCGGTAGCTCCTCCTTCACGATGTCTTGAGCCGGTCGTTCCTTATGGACAGGTGCATCCTGCAGGACTTGCATTATTTCGGGAGCAGCTTCCGTGATCTTCGGTTTCGGATGGCGCGAGATGGCCTTTTGAATGGACCGGATCAGCTGATCCTCCTCGAAGGGTTTGGGAATGCAGTCCTCAATCCCCATCTGCCTATATGCATCCCTGCTGTCGGAAGTGACTGCTGCGCTTATAAGGATGATGGGGATGGCGGTACCCTTCTTTGCTGTCAGGCTATGGATCTCAAGGGCTGTTTTGTCACCGCTCATCCCGGGGAGGTGCAGATCCATCAAAATGAGGTCAACAGCCTGCTGTTCAACCCGCTGCAGTGCATCCTCGCCGCTCCTGGCTTCCATCGTTTTGCATCCATACCGCTCCAGGATGACCTTCAGCAACTTTAAATTGTATTCTTCATCGTCCACCACCAGGACCTTGAGATCGTTAAGGTGCTCTCTGCCCTCAGTATCCACTGTTTCCTTGTTAATCACCTCTCCTTTTGCTTTCCTGTAAGGAATGCTGGCGCTGAAGCTGGATCCTGTCCCGGGCTCACTTTCGACTTTCAGGCTGCCCCCGTGTAACTCGATCAGTTTCCGTGTGATCGCCAGCCCCAGACCGGTCCCTCCCGAATTCTGCCTTTTTTGCCCACTCCCCTGCTCAAACTCATCAAAAATCTTTTTGATATCCCCGGGATTGATGCCAATGCCTGTATCGTTCACTTCAAAAACGACAAGCACTTTATCATCGGTGATCTCCCTTGGAAAGGCTTTAATGGAAACCTCGCCTTTTTCAGTGAACTTGAATGCATTTCCGGTCAGGTTGAACAGGATCTGCCGCAGCCGAACCGGATCACCGGTCACCAGCTGAGGAACGCCAGGCCCGACCCAGGCATTCAGCTGTATGTTTTTTTCAATGGCAACCGGCTCAAACCACCGTTTCATGTCATCAATGACCTCGCGGATGCTGAAGGGTTCCTGCACCAGCCCAAGCTTACCTGCCTGAAGCTTCGACAGGTCAAGCAGATCGTTCAGGACGCCCAGCAGATGGTCGGATGACTTTTTCACCATCACAAGCTGCTCGTGCTGATCCTTTTCCAGCCTGCTTTTCAGGAGCTGACCAACAAAACCTGAAATAATGTTCATGGGCGTCCGGATCTCGTGGCTCATATTGGCATAAAATCGTTCCTTTGTCCGCGACAAATCTTCTGCTTCATCCCTGGCCCTTTGGAGTGCCTTCTGGTACAGGTTGTTCTTCCTGACATAGCGAAAGATCACCAGGCCTGCCATCAGAAGCAACAAGGAAGCCGAAATCCCGAAAGCAAAAATGATCTGCTTGACCTCACCGGCCTTTTTTTCGGTATCCGCAGTCCGTTCCGCCAGTCTGTCCTTTTCAGCGGTTTCCATTTGTGCAAGGACCTGACGGATCCGGTCCATGACATCCCTGTCCTGTTGCATAAGGTTCCACTCCTCCTGCCGGAGCTTTTTTTCCCTGACCAGAGCCTCCTGCCGGACAACCTTCACCTGCTCACTGATCTCTTCAAAGGAAACTTCAGGGGGTTGGGTCGTCGTGATGAGGACCGTATCCGGCTGGATCTGATCCTTCAACTGTTTTCGCCGAAAGATACGCGAGAAAAAACTGCCCTTTTTCGTGGTATCACTCACCACGACCGTATCCGAAACGGGAGGGAGTTCCGGCATCTTTTCTTTTTGGATCCGGTCCATCACTTGGTTCATGGCCTGCTGAACCCTGAATTCATCCTGGATGGCAAGCAACCGGTCAAGAACCATGAATTTTTCTTCCACCAGACTGTCCAGGGTGATGACCAGAGAAGACGAGGGATCGTCACGGCCACACATCTGCTTGAGCTCATCAAAACGTTCTCCGGTAGTATTCACGAGGTTATAAAACCGGTCCAATTCTTCTTTATTCCGTGTGAGGGAATACGATTTAACGCTGTTTTCTGCTTCAGACAGGTCGTTGTAAATCTCCTTGACCAGGATCAGCTGCTGGTCGGGTCTGATGGCGGAATTCACGGTTTGGATGATCTGGTCAAGTCGGATGTACGAAAGCACCCCGGTGGCAATAACCAGAAGAAAAACCAAAAACAATGCGATCGTAACCAGGATCTCGAGGGCATTCTGTTTTTTGGGTTCTTTGCCTGATTTGATCGCTTGATTGTACTCCACGGCGTCGTAAGATTCAAACAAACTAAATTACAAAAATAAATGTAACTTTACCGTGTAAGAGAAAAAGTTCAGTTGGGTCATCAAGTCAACTCCCCGGTAAAACCTTAATCCTATCTTTTGAAACATGACAACAACTATTTATCAGATTCAGATTGCCTTAAGGGGCTCCAAGCCAAAGGTCTGGAGGCGGTTGTGGGTGAAATGAAATGTCCTCCGGAAGACTGCGGAGGCGTATGGGGTTATGCAGAAATGCTGGAGATTCTTAAACAGCCTGATCATGAGGAATATGAAAGCAATCTCGAGTGGCTGGGGGATGAGTTCGATCCGGAATATTTCAATAAAGATGAAGTGAATAAGTGGTTATGAAATAAAAAATTCATGAAAAACCTCATTCAACTGTTATCATTGGTTTTCCTCCTATTGGTAATGGTTTCCTGTAATCAAAAGACTGAAATGAATTCCACCGGAAATTACAAGGAAGAGATTCGCCAAACCGAACATCAATTTTATGACCATCCAGTTTACCGGCAGGCAATCGTTGACTGGGAGCCCGACTTCATTGAGGTATCGGCAACTGGGGATCTGGGATACAGCTACGGAAAATACCTCTGGCAGATAAAGGATTCGACAGGAAGAATCAGTGAATATAAAGGGGTATATATGACGATCTGATAACGGCAATACGACGGAACGTGGAAGTACGTATGGGACTGAAATGAAAACACTGGGACTTGATATTGGAAGTTCGTTCATCAAGGCAGCCATTTACGATGTTGAATCGGGTGTGTGCCTTGCCAGGTCACAGACACCTGATCAGGAGATGCCGATCATTGCTCCACAGAAAGGGTGGGCAGAACAATCCCCTGAATCCTGGTTGGAGCATGCCAAAGCAGCCATCCGTCACGTCATTCTGCAGGCAGGGAACGAAGCCAAAGGGATCAGAGCCATCGGCATCACCTATCAGATGCACGGGCTTGTTTGTCTGGACGAAGCAGGCGCACCGCTGAGACCTTCCATCATCTGGTGCGACAGCCGGGCGGTGGATACCGGCAACCGGATCGCTGAACAGCTTGGAAATGAGTATTGCAGAATGCATCTTCTCAATTCACCTGGAAATTTCACGGCTTCGAAGCTCCTTTGGGTGATGGTGAATGAACCTGACCTTTTCCGCAGAATTCACCGCATCATGTTGCCGGGCGATTACCTTGCCTTTAAGCTGACCGGCCTGATGAATACGACCGTCCCAGGATTGTCAGAAGGAATCTTCTGGGATTTTAAAAAGGAAAGCATCTCTGACGAGCTTCTCAAAAAAACGGGAATTCAAAGGGAACTGCTCCCCTCCGTCGCACCCACCTTTGGCCAGCAGGGTAACCTGCTGCCTGTCCTTGCCCGGAACCTTGGTCTGAAGCCCGGCATTCCGGTGACCTACCGTGCCGGTGACCAGCCGAACAATGCCTTTTCGCTGAATGTCCTCCAACCGGGTGAAGTCGCTGCAACGGCTGGCACATCCGGGGTTGTGTACGCTGTGACCGACCGGCTGATCTCCGATCCGCTTTCACGGATCAACACATTCGCCCACGTCAACCACCGGCCAGATAGGCCAAGACTGGGCGTCCTGCTGTGCATCAACGGAACCGGGATACTCAATTCGTGGATCAAAAAAAACATCGCATCCGGATTGGACTATGAGGCCATGAACGCCCGGGCTGCGCTGATCCCTGAAGGTTCCGACGGCTTGCTGGTCTTTCCCTTTGGGAATGGAGCCGAACGGGTACTTCAAAACCACGATATCGGTTGCAGTATCCACGGGATCAACTTCAACCTTCATACGCCCGCACATCTTTTCAGGGCGTCACAGGAAGGGATTGCATTCGCCCTGAACTATGGCCTGGAGGTCATGGGAGAATTGGGGCTACGACCATCCGCGATCAGGGCAGGATTTGCCAATATGTTTCTGAGTAGCGTTTTCAGGCAGGCACTTGCTGATGTTTCGGGCATCCCGGTCCATCTTTTCGACACCGACGGGGCATTGGGTGCTGCCATGGGAGCCGCGGTCGGAGCAGGATTTGTTGAAAATACAGAGGTTGTTTTCAGAAAAATGAACAGGTTGTTCCAAATCACTCCATCCAGAAAGAAAGATACCCTTGAACAGGCCTACAATAACTGGAAAAATCATTTACCTCCTGATCTGATCACGGTATAATACATAAAATTAATATATATAGATCAAATAATTATGAATATAATGACTGGGCACAAAGAATATTTTCCCGGAATTAAAAAGATCATTTTCGAGGGAGTTGCATCAAAAAATCCCATGGCATTCCACTGGTACGACGAAAATCAGGCAGTGGCCGGTAAAACCCTGAAGGAGCATCTTCGTTTTTCAATGGCGTACTGGCATACCCTATGCAACACCGGCAACGATCCATTCGGTCAGGGCACGAAAGTATTTCCCTGGGAGGCTGCTCCTTCCCTGATGCAGCGCAACCGCGACCGGATGGATGCCGCTTTTGAGTTCATGACCAAAGCAGGGATCCCGTTCTGGTGCTTTCATGATACGGACCTTACAGGAGATGGGACCGTGGCTGAGAATGAAGAACGGCTGGGACAAATGGTGGAATATGCACGGGAAAAGCAGCGCGTTTCGGGTGTCAGGCTGCTGTGGGGAACGGCAAACGTTTTCGGGAATCCGCGCTACATGAACGGTGCAGCAACCAATCCCGACTTTTTGGCCGTCGCCCACGCAGGCTCCCAGGTTAAGAATGCGCTGGATGCCACCATCGCCCTTGGAGGGGAAAATTACGTATTCTGGGGAGGACGCGAAGGATATCTATCCCTGCTCAACACGAACACAAAACGGGAAAAAGAGCACCTCGCCCGTTTCCTCACCATGGCACGGGACTATGCCCGCAGCAAAGGATTCAAAGGTACCTTCCTAATCGAGCCCAAACCGATGGAACCCACCAAGCACCAGTATGATTTTGATGCGGAAACGGTTATCGGCTTCCTGCGGCATCATGGTTTGGATAAGGACTTCAAGCTGAACATCGAGGTGAACCATGCCACCCTGGCTGGCCATACCTTTGAACACGAGTTGCAGATGGCAGCTGATGCAGGCCTTCTGGGCAGCATCGACGCCAACCGCGGCGACAACCAGAACGGGTGGGATACCGACCAGTTTACGGTAAATCTCTACGAAACCGTTGAAGCGATGCTGGTCATACTCCAGGCAGGTGGCCTTGCACCGGGGGGTATCAATTTCGACGCCAAGATGCGCCGCAACTCCACCGACCTGGAAGATATCTTCGTTGCCCATATCACGGCCATGGATACCTTTGCCAGAGCGCTCATCCTTGCCGACAGGATCCTGAAAGAATCGGATTATTTGAAACTCCGGCAGGAGCGGTATGCTTCCTTTGATTCGGGCAAAGGGAAAGAGTTTGAAGACGGACGCCTCACACTGGAGGATTTGCGGGAAATAGCACGCAGCCAGGGAGAACCCCGCCAGATCAGTGGCAAGCAGGAACTGTTCGAACGGATGATCAACCTCTATTGTTGACTTTAGAGGTATGAACGAATGATAATCATTAAAATTCCAAACTCATTGTTTCCCTTTAAGGAGTAAACCGGATCGTGCTTGTAAAAATAATTTCATATCTTCGTTCAATCGTTTACAGTCATTTAAAACCTACTACTATGAAAAAAAACATGGGATGGGCCGACAGGATCATCAGAATCGTGATCGCGGCCATTTTCGCAATTCTTTTCTTCACCAAAGTGATCACGGGAGGATGGGGGATCGTCTTCCTGATCATTGCCATCATCTTCTTCGTGACAGGTATCATTGGTCATTGCCCCCTCTACACGGTTTTCAAGTGCAATACGTTCTGTGCAAAGAAAAAATAATGTTCATACGCGGAAAAAGGCAGAAAATTGATTGAAAAGTCAGTCCTCAATGAAAACATTGATCGAGTTCATCAACGAAAAGCAGGAGTCTTTTCCCGGAGCGACAGGTGACCTATCGCGGTTGCTCAATGATATCGGGATCGCAGCGAAAATTGTCAACCGTGATATCAACCGTGCCGGGCTTGCCAATATACTTGGACTGGAGGGCAGTACCAATGTGCAGGGGGAAGAGCAGAAGAAGCTGGATGTATTTGCCAATAAGCATTTCACGAGGGCGCTGCGCAGCGGGGGACAGTGCTGTGCTATTGTATCCGAGGAAAATGAAGAGCTGATCACCTTCGACACCGAGCTTTCCCGGAAAGGAAAGTATGTGGTGGCCATGGATCCCCTGGATGGTTCCTCCAATATCGATGTAAATGTTTCCATTGGCACCATCTTTTCCATTTGGCGCCGGATTTCACCCGCTGGAAATCCAGGTACGACAGAAGATTTTCTACAACCCGGCACTGACCTGATTGCCGCTGGGTATGTTATTTATGGTTCATCAACGATGCTGGTATACTCCACCGGCATTGGGGTTCACGCATTCACCTATGATCCCACGGTTGGATTGTTCATCCTTTCAGAGGAAACCATGCGCATCCCTGAAGGGGGAAATATTTATTCCATCAATGAGGCGAATTATATCTATTTCCCGGAAGGAGTCAAAGAGTACCTCCGCTATTGCCAGGAAGACCATCCTGAATCGAACAGACCTTACACTACACGGTACATAGGCTCCCTGGTCGCCGACTTCCACCGCAACCTGATTCGCGGAGGGATCTATCTATACCCCGGAACCAAGAAAAACCGACAGGGAAAACTTCGCCTGTTATATGAATGCATTCCCATCGCCTTCCTGGCCGAGCAGGCAGGCGGAAAAGCGTCCGACGGATTCCGGCGAATCCTGGATATCAAGCCTGAAAAAATCCACGAGCGAAGCCCACTGTTCGTCGGTTCGGCTCATATGGTGGAAAAAGCAGAATATTTTATGAATTACTACTCGAAGGACTTTGCTGCGCAGAGAATGTGATTGCTCTGTCATAAGCCGGTAAAGAAAATCCCGGACAATTAAACTTGAATTTCTTTGTGTACATTTGTAATTAATAGGGCATGGCCGTTCAAAATCACTAGAGAGGTCGGGACTGGTGTTCCAGTTGGTCTTCAAAACCAATGACAGGCGGATAAAACCGGCTGTGGCAGGTTCGATCCCTGCCCTCTCTGCAAAACGACCACCTGTGCCCGCAAAGAATGGTAACATGAACCCTGTGGAGGGATCATTCAGACAGCTTCCCGGCGTGGGCACCCTGCTCACTTCCGACGAAATAAAGAACCTGCTTCAGATCCATTCAAGGGAAATGGTCCTGTATGCCATTCACGCTACCCTGGATCATTTCAGGGATCAGATCAGGAATGGTTCGCCTGCTCCATCCCAGGAGGAAATTCATAAAATGATTATTAAGTCCCTGGATGAGGTCAGTCAGCACAGTCTTCGCCGGGTGATCAATGCCACCGGGGTGATCATTCACACCAACATCGGGCGGGCGCCTGTCGGTGAACAGATCCTGGATGAGGTAAGAGATGTCCTGACCGGTTATTGCAATCTCGAATTCGACCTGGCTGAAGCGAAGCGGGGCTCCAGGTATGTCCACGTGACAGGAATTTTACGATATCTGACCGGTGCTGAGGATATTCTGGTGGTCAACAATAATGCTGCGGCAGTGTTACTGATCCTGCGCACCCTGGCCCGGAAAAAAGAAGTCATCGTCTCCCGGGGTGAGCTGATCGAGATCGGTGGGTCGTTCCGGTTGCCGGATATCATGAAAACATCGGATTGCCGCCTGATCGAAGTGGGGACCACGAACAAGACCCGGCTGGAAGATTATGAGCAGGCGATCACACCCAGAACTGCTTTGCTGATGAAGGCACACCGATCCAACTATGTGATCAGGGGATTCACCGACCAGCCATCGTTGAGAGAACTGGTTGAACTGGGGAAGAAATATTCCGTAACGGTGGTTTACGATATGGGTTCAGGGTTGCTGCGCAAGACCGGCGTTCAACTTTTAAAAGATGAGCCCGATGTACGGCAGACCCTTGCAGAAGGAGCCGATCTGGTCAGTTTCAGCTGTGATAAGTTACTTGGAGGTCCGCAGGCAGGGATCATTGCCGGCAAGAAAGAGCTCATTGCCCGGCTGAAAAAGGATCCGCTGACCAGGGCTTTGCGGGTGGGGAAAACCACACTTGCCTTCCTTGAAGCGACCTGCCTGCACTATCCCGATGAAGACCAACTGATGATGACGAATCCTGTTTTCCGGATGTTGCGGGAAACACCCGAACAGCTCCGCGACAAAGCCATTTCACTGCAGAAAGCTCTTCTTGAATTTAGCATCGAATCCAGTGTCATGCCCGATATGGCCTCGACAGGAGGAGGATCGCTCCCGGATGCTGAAATTCCCGGTTATGCCGTTCGGATCACGGGTCCATACAAAACAAACAGGGAACGAACCCAGTTTGCTGAACAATTTTACCGCCGGCTTTTGCTTCAGGACCTGCCCATTCTGGCCATCCTTCGTCAGGGGCGCGTCTTTTTCAACGTACTGACCATCCCTGACCACGAAATCGCCCTGGTTGCAAAAATCATCAATCCGGTCTATCATTCCCTCTATCCATGAGCCGTCACCTGATCCTGGGGACAGCCGGCCACGCGGACAGGGCAGCGCTGATACAGATTCATCTTGACAGACCAGCCATTCTGATGAACCAGGATCACTACATCATCCGTAATTCATCCATCGACACTACGATTGGGGGGAGGTATCGTGTTGAATATAAACTCTTTGCATCATAAGAAGCGGACAACAAAGCTGGCAGGTTATCATAAGGATCTCAGGGAGGCAGAAAAATTAGCGTGGCTGAAAGTTGAAATGATGAAGGAGTCAGGGCCTGTTCTTCTTGAAATCCTGGCAGCAAAACTCAATGCATCCCCGTCTGATAGAGAGGAATATTCGCGCTGGAGTGTTCGATAACGAAACAATCGTTCTATCTGAGGATCATGGAGAAAGGGAAAATGCTGCTCACCTGAACAAAACCACAGTTATTATGTTTATTGTTACGGGATACAGGTTGCGGGTTTACTTGCAACATGTAACCTTTTACCCCATGTACGAATCCAATGAAATCCTCGACCGGCTGCCCCGACACCTGTTGGATCTGGTGATCGAACAACCCTATAATGACTATACGGCTCAGGATCACGCAGTCTGGCGTTACGTGATGCGCCGGAATGTCCGTTACCTCAGCCGTGTAGCCCATGGCTCCTATCTTGATGGGCTGCGAAGAACCGGAATCAGCATTGAGCAAATCCCCCACATGTACGGCATGAACCGCATCCTGAAGGAGATCGGCTGGGCTGCCGTGGCAGTGGACGGATTCATCCCCCCTTCTGCCTTTATGGAATTCCAGGCCTGCAAGGTACTGGTGATAGCCGCCGATATCCGCCCCATCGACCAGATCAACTATACTCCATCACCGGATATCATCCACGAAGCAGCAGGCCATGCACCCATCATTGCGGACGACCATTATGCAGAATACCTGCGTTTATTCGGAGAGATCGGCAGCAAAGCATTCTCCTCGGCCAGGGATTATGAACTTTATGGGGCGGTCAGACACCTTTCCATCCTGAAAGCAGACCCCTACACTCCCGCCGATGAGATTGAAAGGGCGGAACGGGAACTGACTTACATCGAACAAAACCTGGGTACACCCAGCGAAATGGCCAGGATCCGCAACCTTCACTGGTGGACGGTGGAATACGGCCTGGTGGGTGACCTTAAAAATCCAAGGATTTATGGTGCCGGACTTCTTTCCTCTATCGGTGAAAGCCAGAATTGCCTGCAAGACCACGTCAGAAAGATACCTTACTCGGTTGAAACCGCAGATGTCAATTTCGACATTACCACCATGCAGCCTCAGCTGTTTGTCACACCCGATTTTGATCACCTGACCTTTGTGCTGAATCAGTTTGCCGAAGGGATGGCCCTCCGCAAAGGAGGATTGTACGGCCTCCGGCAGGCCATAAACTCAGGCAATACAGCCACCTGTGTCTGCAGTTCAGGCCTTCAGGTCTCAGGTACCTTTACCGAGGTCATCGTGGAACAAGCAGATCCGGTATATTTCAAAACCACAGGTCCCACGGCTCTTGCGTTCGACAACAAACAACTTGAGGGACACGGCAAAGAATATCACAACCATGGATTTGGATCACCGGTCGGGAAAATAAAAGCTTCCTCCATGCCACTTGAAGTAATGCAGGTAGATGACCTGATGCGGTTAGGGATCATCACCGGCCAACATTGCTCACTGGATTTTACGTCAGGGGTGCGCGTTAAGGGAAAACTGGAGGGTATTACGCAAAAGAATGGTAATAACATTCTGTTCTCGTTTACAGAATGCAAAGTTACCTATCTTGACCAGGTTTTATTTGATCCCGCCTGGGGCAGCTACGACATGGCAGTCGGAGAGAAAATAACATCGGCATTCTCAGGACCAGCCGATCCGGATGCATTTGGACTGCGTTATCCCGTACCGACTGAAAAAACACACAAGATCATCCACACGGATGAAGCAAGGAAGGTACATGCCCTTTATCAGAAGGTAAGGGATATCCGGGAATCAGGAGAAGGTTTAGAGATGCTACCGGGAGTCTGGCATGAAATGAAGAATTTAAATGAAGTCGAATGGCTGCTTTGCCTGGAGATTTATGAACTAGGCCATAAAGAACCAATTTTGCAGGAGCTTTCCGAAGATATCTATGACCACATGAAACAATTCAAAATAAAAAATGAAGAGTTCCGTGCCCTTATGGATAACGGATTGGAACTCATTATATGATTAATGTACGATGCCTTCGGCATCGATATGATTCACCGGATTGCTTTTCTATATACATTCAATCCCTTCGGGATTTTCACAGATTTTCATTCGGATCATGCGCCCTTACGTACGCTAAAATCTCCCTGGTAGAATCCTGATGGATCACCAGTTTGGCATAGTCAAACTCCACATTATTGAGATACTGCAATATAAGTGCATCCCCGATCATCGTATCCGGCAGGATACCTGCAAAGAAAAATCCCATTTTCTCAACTTCTTCCGTCAAATGACAGGTGACCGGATCCGTAAGTTTGAGGAACAGGATGATGGACGAGACCTGCCTGACACAGAAGCTTCGCAGAGCTTTCCTGATTTCGTCGAGGATGTTTTCGCCAAAATTCATAACGAAGATCTCTCCGCAACCTTCCAGTTCATTCATATCTGTTGATAGGACAGATACGGGTGATTTGAATGAAACTATCTGTGATTCAACCTGGTGGTACTGATGGGATGCTCCAAGGGATTCATACAGGGCCATAATGATTTTCCGGTGTTGTTCCGGAGGATAGAGGATCAGCGAAGTGGGTTGATGCATGTAACGGAAACTAAGAACAACACTGATTCGCTGGGAAGTATCATCCGAAATGCCTTTGAACTTCCAGGAGGCGGGGCTGGTGGCAAGCAGGATGCCGCAATCTCTCAGCCCATATTTGCTCAGGGCTTTCTGTGAAAACACGTGATTGGCCACCGCATACGCATAGATACCTGTCAGCTTCCGCTTCTTGGGCACCTGCAGCAGGAACTCGGTCATCCTGTTCATAGCGCCTAGTCCCCTGTATTCCATGTTAACAAAAGCAAACGTCAACTCGGCGATGGTATCATCCTCGTGCTGAAAGTGCAGCGCCGTATGACCCATAAAATCGTTCTCCGTCGTAACAGCGACCACCGATATCATTTCCAAATTCCTGTTCATTTCAACCAGTCGTTCGGGATAATAGATATGATCGTCGAAGAAGGAATAGCCGTGGGATTTATAGGCACACCTGGAAACTTCAATGGCCTCATCCGGCAACATTCGTCTCACTTCGTAATCAATCGTTCCCCTGATGACCGCCGTTTCTTCCGTGACCACCATCTCTTCTTGGGACGAGGTAAGCGGAGATCCTGGCTGGGGCAGATTTTTCACCATATGGATCTCTTTACCGAGATGGCCAAGGTTCTTGAATGAAAGATCATCCACCACTTTATGCAGCATATAGATCCAGAGACCCTCCGTCTCCATGTCCTCAATGTTTTTAGTGATGTTGAAACGGGCAATTTGGTTTGGATCGAAAGGAATACCCATATCCTTGACAATGATCTTCATTCCTCCCACCAATCTTTGGCAGGTGATCTCCACGGTTTTGCTTTCCTCCTTGTCATACGTTTGTTTCATGACAAAGGTCACACTCTCTTCCAAGGCTATCTCGATCTGATTAAGTGTATTGCCCATAAATCCTATCTTTCTCGCCATTTCCCTGACGAACAGCTGCGCCAGGTCAAAATAGGCCAGTTCATGGGGGATAATGAGTGTTGCCGATTCCGTGGTTTGCATGGGGAATTCTTTAAATGACAGCTCGAAAGATAATGATATTTCTATCTTTCTCAACATCAGATCCGTTAAAATGTCACCGTTCTGATGAAATGTATGGTGTATTAATTCGTACCTTTGCATTGGTCATATAGTTTTGGATAATGAAAAGATTTCTACGCCTCTTTTTACTCATTGCCACACTGGTTTCCTTTCGTGAAATCATTGCGCAGCAACCAGATACAACGGATTATCCCTACTGGATCGGAATGATGCAGGATCCATCGGCGAATTTCTATGATGTGCAACGGGCATTCAATGTCTACTGGGCCAACCGCGAGATCACCAGGGGCAGCGGGTGGAAGCCGTTCAAAAGGTGGGAATACATGGCACAGAACAGGATCCTGCCTGATGGTACCCGACACGACCCTGATCATGTCTGGAATGAATATCAAGCTTATGTACAAAAGCACAGTGACCGCGACAATCAGGGCGACTGGGTGAACCTCGGTCCTTTTACCGTGCCGCTGGCACGGGGTTACCAGGGCCTGGGCAGGATCAACGCCATCGCATTCGATCCGGCCGATCCCAACGTTATCTACATCGGAGCACCTTCCGGCGGATTATGGCGATCCCCCGATAACGGAGAAACCTGGGAATGTTTGACCGACGAACTGCCAACTTTGGGAGTATCCTCCATCGTGATTGATTTCAACGATCCGGATGTCATCTATCTCGGAACGGGTGACCGCGACGCTGGTGATGCGGCAGGTCTGGGCGTTATGAAATCGACCGATGGCGGGATCACCTGGATGTGCACCAATTCAGGAATGGATAACAAAACCGTTGGCAAACTGATCATGCATCCCGGTGATCCCAGTACCATCCTGGCGGCAACCAGCGGTGGTGCATACAAAACGATCGACGGGGGACAAAGCTGGTACCGCACACTTGCAGGTGACCATAAGGACATTGTTTTCAAAATCGACAACCCGGATGTTGTTTTTACCACAACAAGCGGGAAATTATTTGCCTCCTTTGACCTTGGCGAGACCTGGTCGCAGGTAACCAATGGCATCACGGCAGGTTACCGGGGCGCCATCGGTGTCACACCGGCCGACCCCAATGTGGTCTATTTCTTCACCACGACATCCTCTTCCTACAAGGGGATCTTCCGTTCGACGGACGGGGGAAACTCCTTTGCGCTCATGTCCACATCTCCAAACATCATGAGCTGGGGATGCAACGACAGCGCTGAGGGAGGCCAGGCCTGGTATGACCTGGACATCGCTGTGGATGAACAGGATCCGAATACGGTATATGCAGGAGGTGTCAACTGTTTCAAGACAACGGACGGCGGTGCCACCTGGTTCATTGTATCCCACTGGTGGGGCGACTGCGGAGTGCCCGCTGTCCACGCCGACCTCCACATACTGGAGTATCATCCCCACGACGGAAGGCTTTTCGCCGGTAATGACGGAGGCATCTATTTTTCATCCGATGATGGCGGGACCTGGACAGAGATCTCCAATGGCCTTGCCATCAGTCAGACCTACCGGCTGGGCCAGAGTGCAACCAGCAGAAACCTGGTCATCAACGGATACCAGGATAACGGAACTTCGACCTACACGGGTGAGGCCTGGTTGAATGTCTACGGCGGAGACGGAATGGAGTGCGCCTTTGATTACCAGGATTCCAGGTATAGCTACGCGACACTTTACTACGGAAGCATCTTCCGTCTTTTCAATCACGGTAACTCAAGCCAGATCGCCGGAGAGGGTGTGAACGGGATCACGGAAGGAGGAGCCTGGGTAACCCCCTTTATCCTGAGTGAAGCAAACCCGGCCGCCATGTTCGCGGGTTATAAAAATATCTGGTACTGCGACAATGTCAAAGCAGGCACGATCCAGTGGAAAAAGATATCAGAAGGAGAAACAGCAGATGTCAATGTACTGGAACAATCCCCGGCAGATCCGAACATTCTGTATGCCGCACGCGGCAATTCACTGGTGCGCACCGACCAGGCTTTTGGAGATGCCGTTGAATGGATCAGTCTTAACAATTTTCTCCCCAACTCAAGCTCCATTAGCGATATTGAAGCTCACCCCTTTGATCCCGATGTGGTTTACATGACCCAGGGTAATCACGCCTACCGGTCATCCGACAGGGGCCTTGGCTGGATTGACATAACGGGCTCGCTGCCGAATATTTACTTCAGCGGAATCACTTATTATAAAAACAGCCAGGAAGGATTGTATCTGGGCACGGATGCCGGTATTTATTACAGGGATCTGTCGATGGATGACTGGATTCAGTATTCCGGCGGTTTCCCCGTGGCCGGAAGGGTCTCCGAGATCGATATTTTTTATGATCCGGTCAATCCGGAGGGCGATATGCTGAAAGCCTCTACCTATGGCCGCGGATTATGGGAATCAGCCCCCTACCATGGCATCCCCTCCGCTGATTTTGTGGTTGACCAAACCCTGATACCGGCGGGCTGTGAGGTTAATTTTACAGACCGGTCGCTGGGCGTCCCGACCTCCTGGCACTGGACATTTGATGGTGCCAGCAACCCTTCCTCCACCGAAAGGAATCCATCCGGGATCGTTTATGAGAATGAAGGGATCTACTCCGTCAAGCTGGTGACCAGCAATTCCCTGGGTTGCGACTCCCTGATCAGGACAGACTATATCACTGTCAGCGAAGCCATCACACCCCTGGCCGATTTTTCAGCCCCGGTGAGAAGTTTCTGCAGCGGCGAAGCTGTTGCCACGTTTTACGACTCTTCCCTCTATTGCCCGATTGCGTGGGATTGGAGTTTTCAGCCTGCATCGGTTACCTTCCTGGAAGGCACATCCAGCACATCCCGGAATCCTGTTGTCTCATTCGAAGAACCAGGCAGCTATGCGGTCACCTTAACGGTTTCCAACCTGAATGGATCCAGTTCCGTGACCAAGGAAAACTATATCATGGTCGGTGGCGAATTCCTGCCATTTACCGAAGACTTTGAAACCGGCACCTTCACATCACGTTCCTGGGATATACAAAACCCCGATGGGTACAAGACCTGGGAGATCGTTTCAGTAGCAGGCACGACTCCCGGTGACAAGGCAGCCAGGGTCAATATTTACCAATACAATGTCATCCCCGGTCAGCGTGACAGATTGATCAGCCCGCCGCTGAACCTGACCGGTTATGTCAACGCCTACCTGAGCTTCCAGCATGCATATGCACAGGAATATACAATGATATCCGACTCACTGATCATTTCCATTTCAACGGATTGCGGCACAACGTGGACCCGCCTGCTGGAACTGGGAGAATGCGGTATCGGCAATTTTGTCACCCATCCGCCAACCTCAGAGGAATTCATTCCCCAGGGCGCGGAGGACTGGTGCGGCGGGGGTTACGGCAGCGATTGCAATACCGTTGATCTTTCAGCGTGGGTGGGCCTGCAGGACGTCAGGATCAGGTTCGAATCGTACAATTTCCTGGGTAACAATCTGTATATCGACAATATCACTTTGTTCACCACGGTTGCCATCGACCAGCCACAACAGGAAGAGGTCTCTGTTATCGTGTTTCCCAATCCGACCAACGGAGAATTTACCCTCGTGGTAAATCATGCGCCCTCAGAGGTCAGCCTGAAGATCCTGAACCTTGCCGGGCAGGCTGCACTTGAGGAAAAACTTGTCAACCCAAAAGGAAATCTTATAAAACAATTCAATCTTGCCCATCTGCCAAAAGGAATTTATCTGGTGGAGGTCAAAGGGGATCACTTTCTTCAGAACCGAAAACTGGTGCTTGATTGACATAAATGTAAGTCCAGTTTTACCTTTATTAAACAGATATTCGTAATTTTGATATACGTAACATAAACCTTCTTCCTTCTCATGAAAAAAAGTCTGTTTCTATTACTGGCCATCTGGGTTTGTTGCGCAACAGCCGTGCATTCACAGGCACTGATGCAAACATCCGGTAAGGCTCACCGGCACGTCAAAGTACACTTTGACCAGATCAAAAAATACGATGCTGCTCATCCGTGTGATTCGACAGCCAGGATAAAAAAACCAAAACCATTATGGGTACCTCCTACCTTCCCCATCAACCCCGATGAAGTCATTTACAGAGAACCTCCACGGGATGATTCACCTGTGACACTCCCACTGGAAAGTTCGCCGGCTCCCACCTTGGATTTCCAGGGAGTGGGCGACAACCAAACCGCCATTCCTCCCGATACCAAAGGATGCGTGGGTTTGAACCATCTCATGGTGACCCTCAACACCGAGGTCAGGATCCAGGATAAAGCAGGCAATAACCTCTCGACGGTTTCGCTCAGCAGTTTCTGGAGTGAACTGCCCGGATCCAGCGGAGCATTCGATCCCAACCTTATGTTCGATCCCTATGAAAACCGGTGGATCTTTGTAACGGTGAAGAATTCAACTCCTGCCACTTCGGAAATATTTGTTGCAGTTTCGGCTTCAGAAGACCCCATGGGTGAATGGAACATGTACGCCATTCATTCGGATCCGCTGAATTACACCTGGTGTGATTTTCCCAGCATCGGCTTCAATAAACACTGGGTCGTGGTATCCGGTAATATGTTCACGGCAGGTAACAGTTATCAGAATGCAGCCATCTGGGTCCTTGAAAAGGATGAGCTGTATGCCGGCGTTCCCGAGCCGGGGTATGCAAGGATTGTCCCCTCCAATGGATTCACTATTGCTCCTGCAATGACCTTTGACCCCGAAATGGAAAATATTTACCTGATCACCAACTACGACGGAAGTGTTGGCGGCAGCGGATACCTGCGCAAGTACCGCATCAAACCCGGTGTTTTCGGAGAGCCCATCCTTGAGAACCAGGGAACCATCTCTGCAGCGGATCCCTGGGGTGACAATTATCCACAGAACAATGGCAATATTTCACCTCAGCTTGGAACATCCCAGCGCATCGACGGAGGAGACAGCAGGATCCATGAGTTAACCTACAGAAATGGATACCTCTGGTTCGCACATACGGTCTTTTTGCCCGCCAACAATCCTTCCAGATGTTCGGTGCAATGGTGGCAGGTGGACACAAACGGAACCATCATCCAGAGAGGAAGGGTGGACGATCCCACGGGTACCATGTTCTATTCTTACCCTTCCCTTAGTGTGAATGGGATCAATGAGGTTCTGGTAGGTTATTCCAGTTTCTCTTCCAGCCAGTATGCCAGTGCCAATTACTCCCTGCGTACAGAAGATGATCCCCTGAACACCCTGAGGGAGACCTATCTTTTTAAAAATGGCACAGCTCCTTACTATAAAACATACGGTGATGTCAGAAACAGATGGGGCGATTATTCGGCAACGTGCGTGGATCCAAGTAATAGTCTGGATTTCTGGACCCTCCAGGAATATGCTTCAAGTCCGGCCAACACCTGGGGTACGTGGTGGGCCATGCTGGAAAGAGCGGCAGCCCCCCTGCCGCAGTTTAAAGCCAATATCACCACAGTACCGGTTACTACCGGTGTCAATTTCACAGACGAGACCCTTTACGAACCAACCTCCTGGCTTTGGGAATTCGAAGGAGCTGAACCCTCGGTCTCCACAGAACAAAATCCGTCCAATATCATCTATTACATTGCCGGTGCATACGACGTAAGCCTGACGGTCAGCAATGCCCTGGGCACCAACACCCTTACAAAACAGAATTACATCACCGCCAGCACAACCATTCTGCCTGAAATTGATTTCTCCGTCGAAGAATCCATCGTCTGCCTGGGAGACACCATCACGATCACCGACCTGACCATCTATAATCCCCAATCGTGGAACTGGAGCATTACACCGGGGGATTTCATGTACGTGAATGGGACCACTGCTTCTTCACAAAATCCCCAGGTGGTTTTCACAAGCCCGGGTGTTTTCACGATTGCACTGACAGCAACCAATCCCAATGGAAGTTCCACCCTGACCAAAGATAACTTCATTTCTGCCGGAGGCACACCACTCAATTTTGAAGAAAATTTTGAAGGAGGCTTCACCGCAAAGGGATGGAGCATCCAAAATCCTGATGGCAAGATTACCTGGGATATTACTACCATATCAGGCACTACTCCGGGCAATAAAGCTGCCTATATGGATATCCGATCCTATAGCGAACTAAGGGAACGCGACCGGCTGGTCTCTCCTCCGCTCGACTTCTCAGGATTTGATTACATTACACTGACGTTCCAGCATGCCTATACACAGTATTATACAAGTATCTCCGACTCCCTGATCGTTTACCTCTCGGATGACTGCCAGGAAACCTGGACACGGATACTTGCACTCGGTGAGGATGGTTCAGGTAATTTCATCACCCATCCACCCATGAACACAGAATTTTTGCCTCAGAATGCCGAAGACTGGTGCGGCGGATCATCAGGACCAGCCTGCAGCTATCTCGACCTTACACCCTGGGCGGGAAAAACCGATATCAGGATCATGTTTGAATGTTATAGTTTCTTTGGAAATAATCTTTACCTCGACAACATCGTCGTTTACAACTCGGTTGGTATCGACAATCCTGACCAGAGCTCGGAGCTGACCGTTTTCCCAAATCCTTCAACCGGACTTTTAAATGTAAATTTCGGAGAAGTCAGGGAAAAAGCCTGGCTTCGCATAGTGAATTTACAGGGGCAAAGGATTAGGGAATCAACCATACAACCCGGTATACGATCCCTGCAGGTTGACCTTTCAGAGTGTCCAAGGGGATTGTACCTGCTGGAATTCATCAACGACAGGACGATAACCACCAGGAAGCTGATGCTCGAATAGACATCCGGTTCTGCCATAAGATGCATTTATTCTACACGCCGGATATACGTTCAGGAGATTCCTATACACTCAGTGAAGAAGAATCGAAGCACTGTTCACGGGTACTTCGCCTGAAGAAAGGAGATACCGTTTATCTGACAGACGGGAAAGGTATGTTATTTGAATCAGTCGTTGACTCGGATTCACTAAAAAAAACGACCGTAAGGGTAACCAGGATCTGTACAGATTGGGGTGCCCGTTCCTATAGCTTGCATATGGCCATTGCTCCGACAAAATCCATCGACCGGTTTGGATGGTTCCTGGAGAAGGCGACGGAAATCGGAATCGATCAGGTCACACCGATCATCTGTGAACATTCTGAAAGAAAATCCATACCCGTGGAGCGCATGAACAGGATCATGATCGCAGCATTGAAACAATCCATCAAGGCCACTTTGCCTGTGCTCAATGCCCCGGTCCCGTTTCACTCATTTGTCACAAAATCCGGTTCTGATAAAAAATTCATTGCCCATTACGATCTCCGGAATGGTCACCTCAGGGACAATTATTCCAGGGGAGAAAGCGTTCTGATTCTGATCGGTCCCGAAGGCGACTTCAGTCAGCCGGAGATCCGGCAGGCCTGTGATGCTGGTTTTGTACAGGTAAACCTGGGATCAGCCAGGCTAAGGACTGAAACAGCGGGCGTTGTGGCCTGCAGTATGATCAATGTTTCAAATGAATGATTTTATGATAGTAAACTGTCGGCTGAAAAGAATTTGCTTTCTGTTCGTCATCACGTTGCTTGGTCCCGGAGCTGTATTCTCCCAATCCAGGATCCAAATCGCATTGCTTAAATACAGCGGAGGCGGCGACTGGTATGCCAATCCCACATCCCTGCCCAACCTGATAAAATTTTGCAATGCGAACCTCGGAACATCTCTTGATCCGGAATATGCTACCGTTTCACCAGGCGACCCGGAAATTTTCAATTATCCCTTCGTCCATATGACAGGGCACGGTAATGTCATCTTCCCGGACGACGAGGTACGGAATCTCAGAAAATATCTTCTGGCAGGTGGGTTTCTTCATATTGACGACAATTATGGCCTGGATGCCTATGTGCGTCCCCAGATGAAAAAAGTTTTCCCGGAACTGGATTTTATCGAATTACCCTTCGATCATCCGGTATATCATCAAAAATACGAATTCCCGACCGGTCTTCCCAAGATACACGAACACGATGGGAAAGCGCCGCAGGGCTTCGGACTGATTCACGAGGGAAGGCTTATATGTTTTTATACCTACGAATGTGATCTGGGAGATGGATGGGAAGATCCCCTGGTCCACAAAGACTCGGAAGAAACCCGCCTGAAGGCGCTCAGGATGGGTGCGAACCTCATTACTTATGTATTCCGGCAATAAGATGGCCTGAAGACCTTTGAACCTGAAGACTGTGCATTAATCTCTTCTCAGCAACGCCAGCTGTTCCTCGATCACCTTGATGCGGGCTTCGGCATCGGCTTTCTTCCTGCGCTCCTTTTCCACCACTGCAGAGGGTGCACTGCTGACAAACCTTTCGTTGCTGAGTTTTCGGTCCACCCCTTCCAGAAATCCCAGCTGATAACTACGTTCTTCCTCCAATTTTTGAATCTCGGCCGCAGAATCAACGGAAGCAGAGGAGAATGGAATGTAAAACTCAGTGGATCGTATGATGAAGGAAAGGGCATTGGAAGGTTTTTCGTCAACATAGCTTATTCCGGTAAGATTACACAGTTTACAGATAATGGGATCAAAAGCTGTGATGGGCTCTTCACCGAAGTTCTTCTTTACCGACAACTCCAGTGCCTGTTTCTGGGGTATCTTTTTTTCTTTTCGGACACTTCGCAGGGCGATGATAACATCCCGTTCATCATCAAAACGTTGAAGAATTTTGTGATTGATCCGTTTTCGCGATGGCACCCTCGACACCATGATGCAATCCGTTTCCTCCCGGTCCCTTAACCGGTGCCAGATCTCTTCGGTGATGAAGGGCATGAAGGGGTGAAGTATCTGCATCTGTTTCTCAAAAAGCTGGATAGTGACCTCATAGGTTGCCGCGTCGATGGGTTTTTCAAATTCCGGCTTGATCATCTCAAGGTACCAGGAACAGAAATCATCCCAGATCAGCTTGTATACCAGCATTAATGCTTCGGATATCCTGTATTTCCGGTAGAGATCGTCAAGGTGATACAGTGCCTGATTGAAGCGAGACTCAAACCAGGTCACGGCAATTTTATTTGCAGGGCTTTGCCGGAGGGACTCATCAACCTGCCATCCCTTGATCAACCGCAACGCATTCCATACCTTGTTGCTGAAATTTCGGCCCTGCTCGCAGAGCACTTCTTCAAACGGAAGATCATTGCCAGCCGGAGATGTCAGAAGCATACCCACGCGGGTTCCGTCGGCCCCGTATTTTTCCATGAGCTGGATCGGATCAGGTGAATTACCAAGGGATTTTGACATTTTACGCCCCAGTTTGTCGCGCACGATCCCTGTCAGGTAAACGTTGTGGAAGGGCACCTCCCGGCGGTACTCCAGCCCGGCCATGATCATCCGTGCCACCCAGAAAAAGAGAATCTCCGGTGCTGTGATCAGGTCATTGGTTGGATAATAATACCGGATATCCGGATTATCGGGATACCGGATGCCATCAAAAACCGAAATCGGCCATAACCAGGATGAGAACCAGGTATCCAGGACGTCTTCATCCTGCCGAAGGTCATCCAGGTTAATGTTCCTTTCAGGAAATTTTGCGTTCGCCAGATACAAGGCTTCTTCTTTCGATTTCGCTACAATTACCTCATTATCAGGAAGATAATATGCGGGGATGCGATGCCCCCACCACAGCTGGCGAGAAATACACCAGTCCCTCACATTCTCCATCCAGTGCCGGTACGTATTTTTAAATTTGGCAGGGTGGAACTTAACGGTATTGTTGATCACCACTTCCAGGGCCGGGGGTGCGAGTGCTTCCATTTTAAGGAACCATTGCAACGACAGCCGAGGCTCGATGGCCACATTCGTACGTTCGGAAAATCCCACACGGTTGATGTAATCCTCAATTTTGACCATATGTCCACGGGCAGCAAGCTCATCCGATATTTTATCACGGACAATGAACCGGTCCTCGCCTATGTAAAGCTGTGCAGCCTGACTCATGGTTCCGTCATCATTGAATACGTCGATCACCGGCAGGTTGTGCTTCACGCCGATCCTGTAGTCTTCCATGTCGTGAGCAGGGGTGATCTTGAGGCAGCCGGTGCCAAACTCCGTATCCACGTATTCATCAAAGATGATGGGTATGGAACGATGAATGAGCGGCACGAGCACACGGCGGCCGGCCAGGTGCCTGTACCGTCTGTCGGCAGGGTTCACGCAAACAGCCGTATCACCCAGTATGGTCTCCGGCCGCGTAGTTGCCACAGTAATCCACTCATCCTCCGTATTTTCAATCCTGTACCGCACATAATACAGCTTGGATTTCATTTCCTGGGGCCTGACTTCCTCATCGCTGACGGCCGTCAGGGCTTTCGGATCCCAGTTGATCATCCTGACACCACGGTAAATGAGCCCCTTTTCGTACAGGTCAATGAACACATCGATCACGGATTCATAAAGTGACTCATCCATGGTGAAGCGTGTTCTTTCCCAGTCGCAGGATGCTCCCAGTTTTTTCAACTGCTCCAGGATGATCCCGCCGTGCTTGTCCCTCCATTCCCAGGCGTACTGCAGAAACTCCTCCCGCGAAATATCGCTCTTTTGCACTCCCCTTTCCCTGAGCATGCCCACCACTTTGGCTTCCGTGGCTATGGAGGCGTGGTCGGTGCCCGGAAGCCACAGGGCATTCTTTCCCAGCATCCGGGCCCTGCGGACCAGTATGTCCTGAATCGTATTGTTGAGAATATGCCCCATATGAAGGACGCCGGTGACGTTCGGAGGGGGTATGACAATGCAATAAGGCTCCCGCTCGTCTGGAACCGAACGGAAATAGCTATTTTGCATCCAGACAGCGTACCATTTGTCCTCTGTCAATGCAGGATCGTATTTTGACGGGATCTCCATGAAACTCAAAAAATAGGTGGGTAATGAGATTTGTTGTGCAAAATTAAAAAAGATCAAAGAGCAAATGGCAATTAGCAAAATGCAAAGCGTAAAAAGCAAAGGTTTGATTTTTACTCTTTCCTGTGTGCTTTTTGATCTTAAAAAAGCTTTTCCCGTTTGAGTAGGTACGGTAGCAGGATCTGGTCAAAGCCCTTGTTGATGTCTGCTTCTATGAAATCAATCCGGTACCTGGCACATCGCAGTTTCAGCTCCTTGCGATAGGCGGTGACGGTCTTCACATATTCATCCCTTACCTCGTATGGATTCAGCCTCACTTCATCCCCGGATTCCATATCGATAAAACGGTACGGTCTGTTTTCGTAATCAAAATCCAGCTCCTTAGTTTTTTCGATGACATGGAAAAGGATCACCTCATGCTTATTGTAGCGAAGATGCTGCAATGCGGAGAACAGCTCATTCACGGGATTCCCTGAATCCATCATATCGCTGAAAATGACAACCAGCGAGCGTTTATGAATCCGCTCGGCGATCTCGTGCAGTGCTTCCGTAGCCAGGGTATGCTTCTTTTCAGTAAGAGCCAAAGGTTGAAGCATTTTCTCCAGGTTGTTGATCACATACTTATGATGGACCGAACTGGACCTGGCTTCCGTATGCATTTCAATGCTGTCGGAAAAAACGCTGAGCCCGACGGCATCCCGCTGGCCTTTGAGCATGTGCATCAAAGCGGCAGTGGCATAAATGCTGAACGTAATCTTATTGGGCTGATCGAACGTCGGGGATTCCAGCACCGGAAAATACATGGAAGATGAATTATCCAAAATGAACTGGCACCGGAGGTTTGTTTCTTCTTCGAATCGTTTTGTGTAGAGCCGGTCAGTCCTACCATAAAGTTTCCAGTCAATATGCTTGATGGATTCTCCCTGGTTATACTGCCGGTGTTCGGCAAATTCGACCGAAAAACCATGGAACGGGCTTTTGTGCAAGCCGGTGATGAATCCCGCCACAACCTGTTTTGCAAGGAAATCAAGGGATCCGTAATGCTCAATCCTGTTCCGGTCAAGTTTATAATCCATGACTGAGGGCAGCTTTATGAAGAAATAACTGAGGGTGAATGGTTACAGCAGTTTTTCAAGTTTACTGACCAGGACAGATTTGGGTACTGCACCTACCTGTTTATCGACAACCTGTCCATTCCTGAAAAATAAAATGGTGGGGATGCTGCGTACGCCAAACCGGGTGGTCGTTTTAGGGTTACCATCCACGTCCAGCTTCCCGACGATCGCCTTGCCGTCATATTCTTTCCCGATTTCTTCGATAATGGGTCCGACCAGCCGGCACGGACCGCACCAGACAGCCCATAAATCAAGAATGACGGGTTTATCTGCCTTCAAAACGATCTCTTCAAAGTTTGCATCAGTTATTTCCATTGCCATGGTGAACGATTTATTTAATGAATAATGAGGGGCAAAATTATGAAAAATTTTTAAGCGAGTTTATAGCTGATCCTCGGAATATCCTTTATTTCATGAAGGAATTCCTTACAGGGAACATGGTATTTCCCTGAGAGCAACTCGATCGACAGGTTGTCCTCGGGATCATGAACGATGAATTTCACGGTACATTTTCCCTTCATCTTTTTTACAAGCTTCAGGATCAGCTCCGTAAGCTGAGGTTGAACGACTGAAAGCTGAAAACGGACCGTGATCTCCTTCACCAGTTTTTCAACAGCTTCCGACAGTAACATCATATTTAAGATTTTCACCTCCAGCTGAGAATCCGAGTTGAATCTGGGCAGGACCTTTGCTTTGATCAGAACAGCAGTCCCGTTGATCAGCAGATGCCTGAACCTGAGGTATTCCTCCGAGAAAAGGACCATTCGGTAGGAATCGGTGAAGTCTTCGAGCATGAACGAACCCATCGGATTGCCTTTTTGTGTGGTTCCCTGCTTCACTTCGGTTACCATACCCCCGATGGTCAGGTCCCTGCCCCTGAATGGGTTGAGGTTCTGCTGGATTTCTTCCAGGGTTATGGTGCAGAGGTTATCCATTTCAAGTCTGAAATCGTCGAGGGGATGGCCGGAGATATAGAACCCGGTAACCTCTTTCTCAGAAGTGATCGTGATCATCTTATTCCAGGGATCACAATGCGGTAGCTGGATATCCGGCAGCCGCGTCAACGGTTCGTCGCCGAAAAGGCTTGCCTGTGAAGCCATCTGACGATTTTGATAATTCAGGGCATGCCGGAGTACTTTTTCAAGGAAGTTGGTTTCTTCGCCTGGTTCCTTATAAAAATACTGTGCGCGGTGAGAATCCCTGAAACTATCAAAAGCACCCGCCATGGCTAGGGCTTCCAGGCTGCGCTTGTTCACTGCCCGCGGATTGATCCTCCGGGCAAGATCGAATATGTCCTGATAGGGCCCGCCTTGGTCCCGCTCTTCAATGATACTTTCAACAGCTGCCTCACCGATACCTTTAATGGCTGCCATTCCAAACCGTATGGATCCAGCCTTGTTGACGGTAAAATTCAACTCACTTTCATTGATGTCGGGACCCAGTACATCAATTTTCTGGCGCCGGCATTCATCAATGAAGAACGTGATTTTTTTGATATCGCTGAGGTTATGCGTCAATACACCCGCCATGTACTCCGGTGCGTAATTCGCTTTCAGGAAGGCTGTCTGGTAGGCGATCAGTGAGTAAGCGGCGGAGTGGGAACGGTTAAATCCGTAGTTCGCAAAATCCAGCATGATATTGAAGATCTCAATGGCTTTTTCTTCGGTGATCCCATTGTTCAAAGCTCCCTGTATGAAATCGACCCTCAGCTTTTCCATCTCTGCTTTTTCTTTCTTTCCCATTGCACGGCGTAATACGTCTGCCTTGCCGAGCGTGAAATTTCCCATTCGTTGTGCCACCTGCATGATCTGTTCCTGATAGACCATGATCCCGTAGGTCGGTTTCAGGATGTCTTCCAGCAATGGATGGGGAAACTCCACCTTCTCCCGGTTGTGCTTCCGGTTGATGTAAGAGGGGATGAATTGCATGGGGCCCGGTCGGTGCAGTGCATTCATTGCAATGAGGTCTTCCAGGTTGGAAGGTTTGAGGTCCTTCAGGTACGCCCGCATTCCATCCGATTCAAACTGAAACGTAGCGACGGTGTCACCCCGCTGGTATAACTCAAAGGTTTTAGGATCATCCAGTGGAAGATTGTCGATGTCGATCGTGATCCCATGGCGTTTACGGACCAGCTCGAGGGTATCCTTGACGATCGACAGGGTCTTCAGACCCAGAAAATCCATCTTCAGCATGCCAACATTTTCCACAAGCTTACCTTCGTATTGTGTCACCATCATAGCAGAATCCTTGGCGATCGCCAGGGGCACGTGCTCGATCAGGTCATCAGGGCCAATGATCACTCCGCAGGCATGTGTGCTGGTATGGCGATTGGATCCTTCCAGGATTTCGGCGAATGTCAGCATCTTTCGGATGTTCTCCGGACCGTTTTTTTTCAGATCAGCCAGTTCCGGTACATCCTTGAACGCTTTCATCAAGGTGACACCAGGTTTTTCCGGAACCAGTTTGGCGATTTTATCAACCTCCTCCAGGGGGACCTTCAGTACGCGTCCGACATCGCGTATGGCTGAACGTGCTGCCATTGTCCCAAAAGTAATGATCTGCGCCACCCGTTCCTCCCCATACTTTTTCACAACATACTTCATGACACGGTCACGGCCTTCATCATCGAAATCTACGTCAATGTCAGGCATGGTGACCCGCTCCGGATTCAGAAACCTTTCAAACAAAAGGTTATATTGAATGGGGTCGATGTTGGTGATCCCGGTGCAAAAAGCCACCGCCGATCCTGCTGCCGAACCCCGGCCAGGGCCGACAACCACCCCCATCCGCCTGGCAGCGTTAATGAAATCCTGGACGATGAGAAAATAACCTACAAATCCTTCCCTGTTTATCTCATATAATTCATAATCAAGACGTTCCCTGATCTCCGGCGTAATCTCAGGGTAACGTTTGCGCGCCCCTTCATAGGTCAGATCGCGTAAATAATCGTATTCGGACGTATGCGTGTCAGGGAGGGGAAAGTGGGGCACAATGACCTTGTCGGTAGTGATCAGGTAATCCTCAACCTTTTCGACGATTTCCCGCGTGTTGGACAGCACTTCAGGCATTCCTGGAAAAAGAAGCGCCATTTCATCGGGCGACTTTAAATATTCCTGCCCGGTGTAATGCATGCCTTCCTCCGCCTCCATTTCTTTGCCCGTATTCAGGCAGATCAGAATATGGTGTGCTTCGTGATCTTCCCTGTTGATAAAGTGGACATCGTTGGATGCGATCAACTTGACACCAAATCTCATCGAGAGATTCAACATTGATTTATTGACCTGCTCCTGCTCCTTCAATCCATGGTTTTGCATTTCCAGGTAAAAATCCTCGCCGAAAATGTCGAGGTATTCTTCAAGGACCAGTGCCGCCCTTTCCTCTCCGTGGAGAAGGATTGTGGAGGGTATCTCCCCGCCCAGGCATGCCGACGAGGCAATCAGTCCTTCGTGGTATTGCCGTAGTAATTGCTTGTCGATCCTTGGTGTATAATAAAAATTTTCCCGCCGATAGCCCAGTGAGCTCAGTTTGGAAAGATTCCTGTATCCCTGCAGGTTTTTCGCCAGTAAAATCAGGTGGTACCCGCTCCGGTCAACCTTGGAAGTCTTCTCCGCCCGGGAACGCCTGGCAACATAAATTTCACAACCCAGGATCGGTTTAATGCTGAATTTATCCCGTGCAGCCTTGAAAAATCTGACCAGGCCAAAAAGATTTCCATGATCCGTTAGCGCCAGGGAATCCATTTCCAATTCCCTGGTCCTTTTGAGGAGTCCCTCGATCTTGGCGGCCCCATCAAGGATGGAGAACTGTGAATGTACATGTAAGTGCGTGAAATCCAGCATGCGTAATGATCAACCCCAATGATTTGTATTCATTTATAAAAATACTCAGTTCTATCAAACGACCGGTGAATGTTGAAAAGTTTTGGAAATTTGACAATGACGCAAATAAATGACTGACGTGCTTTGATATGTGAGGAAAATAACCGATCTTTGCAGACCTTTTTTCTACAAGATTCCATATCATCAAAACCATTTGACAATTTGACCATATAACAGTTTAACAGTTTAACAGTTTAATCACTTAAGATTTAAGAATTATGCCAGCAAGAATGAGATTACAACGGTTCGGAAAAAAGGGAAGAGCTTTTTTCCACATTGTAATAGCGGATGGTCGTGCACCACGTGACGGCAGGTATGTTGAAAAAATTGGCACTTACAATCCCCTGACACAGCCTGCGGAAATTAACCTGGATGTGGATAAGGCGTTGGAGTGGCTCAAAAATGGAGCTCAACCCTCTGAAACAGTCAGGGCGATTCTGTCGTACAAGGGAGTCCTTTATAAGAAACATTTACTGAAGGGAGTCGAAAAAGGAGCCCTTACCCTGGCACAGGCCGAGGCGAAATACAATGAGTGGATCGTTGAAAAAGAGGCCAAGATCAGTGCGGTTGTGAAAACAAAAGAGCTCCAGGGTAGAGAGTTGCTTAAAAAACGGACCGAAGAGGAACTGAAGGTGATGGAAGCCATTTCAGCAAAGATCACTCAAAAGCGTGCAAAGGAATTGAAAGCGGAAGCTGAAGAAGTCGAAGCACGTGCTGAAGAAGCCGTTGAACAGGTAACCGAACCCGAACAGCCCGATTCCCGCATGCCCGATGAGCCTCACGCCCCCCTGGTGTGATCCGCTTTTTACCGTAATCCTCCCCGTTGATGGAAAAAAACGACTGCTGCTACGTTGGCAGGATCGTCAAATCCTTTGGGTACAAGGGACAGGTGATGGTTTTATTCAATCAGGACACTGCAGAGACCTTCGCTGCCATCCCCTCTCTTTTCATTGAGCTGGAAGGCGAACTGGTACCCTTCTTCCTGGAAGATTTCCAGATTAGAGGTGATGATACGGCCCTGGTCCGATTTGATGACATTTCTTCGGAAAGCCAGGCAAAGCACCTGCTGAACCGTGACCTCTACATCCCCAGGGATGCCCTGCCCGGAAGGGATCATGCACCAAAGCTGGCCACCTGGATCGAAGGCTATAAGGTCTTTGACCAGCGTCAGGGGTACATCGGGGATGTGCGGGATCTGATCAGCTTGAAGGAACAGGAACTTCTTAAAGTGGCCGGCCCGGTAAAAGAAATCCTCATCCCTGCCGTGGAACCCTTCATTATCCGGATCGACAAACGACGCAGGGAGATCCACCTGGATCTGCCCGAAGGACTTCTGGATCTCAATCCATGATCACCCCCTGACCGTCCCTTCCCTGCCTCCAACCCGTATCATCCTGATTTTATCGTGTATATCCCTTCTCAGGATCGTCTCCTGATATCCCGCAGACCTGAACAACCCGCAGACCTGTGATCCCATCCGCTCATTAACCTCAAGATAGATATTCCCTCCCGGTGACAGATATCGCAATGCAAACGATACAATGGCCTCATAGAAGATCAGCGGCCTTTCGTCTTCAACAAAAAGTGCCAGGGCAGGCTCGTGATCAAGCACATTCAAACCCATCCAGGCTTTGTCCGACTGTAATACATAGGGAGGATTGCTGACAATGACATCAAACGAACTTGGAAAGTCCCATTGGTCCGGATTCAAAATATCCGTTTGTACAAACTGAACGTCTGATTTCAGAGTTTGTGCATTCAACCGGGCAATATCAAGAGCCTGTTGACTGATATCCAGGGCGGCGATCATTGAATCGGGGATATTCCTTTTCAGCGCAATGGCAATGCATCCGCTGCCGGTACCGATATCCAGGATCTTGACGAAATGCGCGTTATCCGCGGCTGAATGGTCATCAAGGATCCATTTGACCAGCTCCCCGGTTTCCTGGCGGGGAATCAGCACCTGCTCATTGACGATGAAATCCAGCTCATAAAAATGTGCTTTACCCAGAATGTACTGAACCGGAACATGTTGCTTCAGCTGATGGATGGCTCTTTGAACACGTGAAACAACCTCACCGGATACGGATAAATCCGGGTCAGAACGAAAGGTGATCCGCGGCTGTCCGAGATAATCCCCGAGGATCAGATCCACGATGCTGTTCAGTTCACGGATCTCATAGATGTCATCCAGTTGTTGCTTCATCAGGGCAATAACCTGGCCGACAGTTCTGTTGGGAACCATTTTAATGAAATGAAAACAGAACGAATTTACAAAAAGATGTTTACTTTTAGACCCTGTTCAAAAATTGTTACTTATGAGCCTGAAGTCTTTTCCCGTCATCATTTTACCGTGCATCCTTTATTTGTCTGCATGCGCCCCGCATCCGGATCATCCCCTGGTTGTCGTTGAGACGGAAGCCGGCGCGATTCAGGTTGAACTGTACCCTGACAAGGCGTGATCTCCATGGCCAGGTACGGACCGGGGACTGCCACATCGGAGTTTTTATCTGCATCGGTGACCAGCCAGCCTTGGATTCCGGAGGAAAAAGAAATCCGGATGGTTACGGATTTGCCGCATTTGGAAGGGTGACGAAGGGGATGGAGGTGGTGACTAACATCCACCAGGGAGCCACAACTGGGGATTTCCAGCGGTTGAAGAGTCCAGTATTGCTCAAAAGGATGAATCGGGTGAAGTGATGTGGGAATAGGTTCTTGGTTGTGCTCAGGATTCCATTTAATTCGTACCTTTATCCTTACTTACTTTGAAGTAATCCCAGCCCTATGACAATCGTTACGTGGATAATCATCCCGCTGATGTTTTTCCTGTTCCAGGATCCGTATGCCGCCAAACGGGACGCTATGGTACGCGACCAGATCCAGGCACGCGGAGTTCATCACCAAGCCACGCTACGGGCGATGCGAACAGTGCCCCGTCATCTTTTCGTTCCGGAAAACCTGCGAAGGTATGCCTATGAGGATCATCCATTGTCAATAGGATACGGTCAGACGATCTCGCAGCCCTATATCGTGGCTTATATGACCTCGGTCATTACTCCTGCATCAAACGCCAAAGTACTTGAGGTCGGGACCGGTTCCGGTTACCAGGCAGCAGTACTGGCTGAGATCGTCGACAGCGTTTACACTATCGAAATCGTTAAAGCACTGGCCATCCAGGCCGAACAGAGGCTCAGGCAGATGCAGTACACGAACGTAGTGGTCAGGCACGGTGATGGCTATGCCGGATGGGAAGAACACGCCCCTTTCGACGGCATCGTTGTCACAGCAGGCGCTGAGGAAATCCCTCCTCCCCTGTTTGAACAGCTGAAAGAAGGCGGTAAAATGGTGATCCCCATCGGGCCCGCCCATGCCGTACAATCCCTGATCCTGGTCACCAAAAAGAACGGTAAACTGGTCAAGACAAATCTGATGCCGGTAAGGTTCGTGCCATTTACAAGGGACGGGCAGATGGAGAATGAAGAATGAAAAATGAAGAATGAAAAATAAAGGATGAAAAATATTCAGGGGATCTGATGAATAGGACAGAGCCAGATAATTACCAGACAATTCTTGATCCCGTATCCGGTTCGTTCAGGGACAGGGGTAGCAAGTTTCTTGGATTTGCCTATCCGGTCACCTCGGAGGAACAAATCAGAGAACACCTGACACTTATAAAAAAACACTACCACGATGCCCATCATCATTGTTACGCCTGGGCACTGGGGCCCGACAGATCCCTTTACCGGATCAACGATGACGGAGAACCTTCAGGAAGTGCCGGAAAACCCATTTATGGGCAAATGCTTTCAAGAAACCTGAGTGATCTGCTGGTCGTTGTGGTGAGGTACTTTGGGGGAACAAAGCTGGGCATTCCCGGACTCATCAACGCCTACCGGACGGCAGCCGCGGAGGCGCTCAGCCAGGCGGAGATCGTCACGAAAACCGTCACTTCTGCCTTTCGGATCCGGTGCGCCTATGCACTGCTTCAGCAAGTCATGCACATCATAAAAGATAAAAACCTTATCCTGACAGAAAACCATTTTGAGGAAGATTGCCTCCTGATCGTCCATGTGCCTAAAAGTCAGACCGTTGAGCTTTTTGCGAAATTCAATTCCATTCACGGAGTAAACATATCTGTCGTAAATTCCTGATTAATAACGATTAATTGCCAGGGAGGCTCCTTTCCGATATTTATATTCATTCTAAATGGATTTTTGTTTAAGATCTCAGGGATTTTCCCTAATTTAGAAAATCCGTTTCAGGAAAGACAAACTCAATAAAAATTTTCAGCAGAAAGAATTTAAAATACTGATTAACACTATTTTATATGCTTTTAAAATTTTTATGACAGAAAGGGCCGTTAAGAAAAACTTTTAAAAAAACAAGAGCAAAAAAATTTTTTTCTTAACTTTTTTTATTTCATTTTTGTTAACTAATATACTTATCTCCTCAGAAAATTTAACTCGTTAACAATCAGCCTTGAGACGTTTTATCAAGTGAGAGACACCAAAAAGTAATTAAGACAAGGATTTTTTGACTCAGGAATACAGGTTCGACAGATGAAAATGGATCATTTGGAGGTGTGGGAGGATTGCCTTAAAATTATAAAGGATAATATCAATTATCAGAGTTTTAAGACATGGTTCGAGCCAATAAAGCCCCTGAAGCTGGAAAAAAGTGTTCTCACGATACAGGTCCCGAGCCAGTTTTTCTACGAATGGCTGGAGGAGCATTATATCAATCTGCTGAAAAAAACCATCCGGCACGAACTGGGTACTACCGGGCAACTGGAATACAGTATCATCATGGATCAGTCTTCCGGTGATGATGACTCCCTGACCATCAAAGTACCTACGACACACAGAAAAGCGGTCAAGAATCCGGCCATAGCCATGCCCATTGATCTGAACAGGGGCACTACCAAGGAAATACCCAATCCCTTCATCATTCCGGGACTGAAAAAGATCAAAGTGAACTCCCAGCTGATCGATACGTACTCGTTTGATACATTTATTGAAGGGGATTGCAACCGGCTGGCCAGATCGGCCGGCTATGCCGTGGGCAACAACCCCGGAAAAACCTCCTTTAACCCACTTTTTATTTACAGCAATGTCGGTCTTGGCAAAACACACCTGGCTCATGCCATTGGCCTCCAGGTAAAGAACAATTTCCCGGAACTGACGGTCCTGTATGTTTCAACAGAACAATTTATCAATCAATTCATCGACTCCGTCAAGAACAACAGTCAGAATGATTTTGTCCATTTTTACCAGATGATCGATGTACTGATCCTGGATGACATTCATTTCCTTTCGGGAAAAGAAAAGACCCAGGATGTGTTCTTCCATATTTTCAATCACCTGCATCAGAATAAAAAACAGCTTATTTTAACTGCCGACAAACCTCCCGTTGAAATGCAGGGGATCGAACCCCGCCTGCTGTCAAGATTCAAATGGGGTCTGGCAGCTGATCTTCAGGTGCCCGACCTGGAAACCCGTATCGCCATACTGGAAAAAAGACTCTACAACGACGGCATTGAGATGCCCGTCGACGTGATTGAATACCTTGCCTACAGCATCACCACCAACATCAGGGAACTGGAAGGTGCACTCATCTCCATCCTGGCCCAGTCATCCCTCAATAAAAAAGCAATCACCATCGAGCTCGCCAAACAGATGGTGGATAAATTCGTAAAAAACACAACCCGGGAGATCTCCATCGATTACATCCAGAAGGTCATTTGCGATTATTTCGGACTGGCATCCGATGCCATCCATTCAAAGACACGCAAGCGCGAGATCGTGCAGGCCAGACAGCTTGCGATGTATTTTGCCAAAAAGCATACAAAATCTTCCCTCGCCACCATCGGACTGCAATGCGGCAACAAAGATCACGCAACGGTGCTCCACGCCTGCCGTACGGTGAATAATCTCATTGAAACCGATAAACAGTTCAGGATCTATGTGGAAGAGCTTGATAAAAAAATCAAGCTATGAAATCTGACGCGTTTTTTAATCTTTGGATTGAAAATCCCAACGGGAGATGATCCCTGATGATCAAACCATACGCAGCACCGCCAACCGGATCAGGGATCACATACACCGTACGCCCGTTCTCACGTGCCAGACTTTAAACCATCTCCTTCAGGCTGAAGTTTTTTTTAAATGTGAAAACTTCCAGAAGGCCGGGGCCTTTAAATTCAGAGGTGCCACCAACGGTGTGCTTTCCCTGGAAGAATCTGAAGTCCACAACGGCGTCTGCACCCATTCATCCGGTAACCACGCGCAGGCACTTTCGCTGGCTGCCCGCAACCGCGGCATCCCCGCCTATATCGTCATGCCGGAAACGTCTTCGCGGGTGAAAACAGAAGCCGTACTGAATTATGGAGGAAAGATCACCTTCTGCAAGCCAACCCTCGCCGCGAGGGAGGAAACCCTGGAAAAGATCCGGTTGCAGACCGGTGCCATTGAAATACATCCCTACAATGATTACAGGACCATTGCAGGCCAGGCTACTGCTGCCCTTGAACTGATCCAGGATACGGAACACCTCAGCGTGATCCTTGCACCGGTCGGCGGAGGCGGATTGCTGAGCGGAACGGCACTTTCCGCCTATTATTTCTCCCCTGCAACAAAAGTAATCGCTGCCGAACCCGCCATGGCCGACGATGCCTTTCGCTCCTTTTACTCCGGACAGCTGATCCCTTCAACCAATCCGACAACCATTGCCGACGGATTGCTCACATCTCTGGGCAGCCTGACCTTCCCGATCATCCGGCAACATGTGCATCAAATCGTCACTGTCGGGGAGGAATCCATCATCAAAGCCATGCGTTTCATCTGGGAACGGATGAAGATCATCATCGAGCCCTCTTCAGCAGTCCCCGTGGCTGCACTGTTTGACAGCGCTTCTAAAAATGACGGGAACGGATTCCTTACACCTGGCATTCGCATCGGGGTGATCCTTTCAGGAGGGAATACCGACCTGTCGAAGCTACCCTGGTAATACGCCACACCCATCCCATGCAAACCAAAGGCAGATTATACCTCATCCCCGTAACACTGGGTGAAACATCCCCTGAGACGGTGATCCCCGGTGGCTCCCTGGAAATCCTGCACAGGCTGAACGAATTTGTCGCAGAGGATATCCACTCGGCACGCCGACACCTTCACAGGGCAAGATACTCAGGTGATCTGAATACGGTTACGTTCCACCTTTACAATGAACACAGCCAGCCTGCCGATATCGTACCCGTCATCAACGCTCTTTCATCGGGGCACGATATCGGACTGCTTTCCGAGGCGGGCCTCCCCTGCGTGGCTGACCCGGGCAGTGCAATCGTTCAAGAGGCTCACCGGAAAGGCCTGCAGGTGATCCCGCTGACCGGCCCTTCCTCGGTAATGCTGGCACTGATGGCATCGGGATTCAATGGACAGAATTTTACTTTCCACGGATACCTTCCCGTCAGGTCCCAGGAAAGAATACGGCAGATCAGGCTGCTTGAAAAAATGATCCTCCGGAACGACCAGACCCAGATCTTTATGGAAGCACCCTATCGTAACCTGCAACTTTTTGAAGATATCCTTAGAACATGTTCGGATGAGATTTATCTTTGTGTGGCCTGTGACCTGACCCTGGATACGGAATGGATACGGTCGCAACCGGTCAGGGAATGGAAAAAGGATCATCCGGCGATCCATAAACGACCTGCTGTTTTCCTGCTTTATAAATGATATGAACCGTCCAATGTCCGAAACGATCCTGTCGCTGCAACACCTCACCAAACACTACGGACGCATTCACGCGGTGAATGATCTTTCGCTTGAAGTGAACAAAGGCGAAGTTTACGGTATCCTTGGACCAAACGGAAGCGGCAAGACCACCACCCTGGGCATGATCCTCGACGTGGTAAATCCTACCAGCGGAACCTATTCATGGTTCGGACAGCCTCCCTCCCACACGCATCGCAAACGCATCGGTTCGATCCTGGAACAGCCCATTTTTTATCCCTATCTGACCCCCCTGCAGAACCTGAAGATCGTTTCCCTGATCAAAGAAGTCCCTGCATCCAATGCTGAAGAATTACTGAAAATGGTGGGCTTATACGAACGAAGGCACAGTAAATTCAGCACATTCTCGTATGGGATGCGTCAGCGAATGGCGCTCGCTGCCTCCCTGCTGTGCAATCCGGAGGTGCTGATACTGGATGAGCCGACCAATGGCCTTGACCCTCAGGGCATCGCTGAAGTTCGGGAACTGATCAGGACAGTCGCAGCCAGAGGGGTCACCATCATCCTGGCCAGTCACCTGCTGGATGAGGTGCAAAAGACCTGTTCATCGGTCTGTGTACTCGACAAAGGTAAACGTCTTTTTGCAGGCAACGTGGAGGAAGTGCTCCGGGAAACCATCCTGGTGGAGGTTGCGGCGGCAGACCCTGCCAAACTGGAACAGGCACTCGCCGGATCGCCACTCATCAAGTCGGTTGAACGCCAGCATGACGTACTCCTTATCAAATTGGAAGAAAATGTGACCGCCGGGGATCTTAACGCTGCGCTCCACGCACAGGGAATTGTGCTGAGCCACCTTGTCCAGCGGAAAAAGACCCTGGAAAATTATTTCCTGGAACTCCTAAAGACCGCCGAATGATCCGACTGATCAAAATAGAATTCAAAAAAATCCTCTCCTACAGGGTGTTCTGGTTACTCGTTGGATTTTATGCGGTATCGCTCACCTTCATGCTGATTGTCGCCCAGGTGATCATTAACGAGATCCTGAGGGAGGCCGGACAATCCGCCCCGATCCCTCTGCTGAAGATCTCACTGTACCAGTTCCCCAGGATTTGGAATAACCTCACCTATATGGCGGGTTTTCTGACGCTCTTTCTGGCCATTATTGTCATTTTCTTCGTCTGCAATGAATATTCCAATAAAACCTTCCGGCAGAACATCATCAACGGATTGAGCCGTAACGAATTCGTGCTTTCCAAACTGTATTTCATCCTGATCATCAGCCTGGCCGCAACCCTGCTGATCCTGGTTGTGGGGCTGGTCCTGGGACTGATACACACAAAAGATGTGGATTTTGGGGATATCTTCAACAGTAAGCTCCAGTTTATAGCCGGATATTTTGTGGAGGCATTCTGCTATCTGCTCTTTGCATTTTTCATTGCTTTTTTACTCAAAAAAGCAGGTTTGGCAGTGATCACACTGCTGTTCTATACCATGATTGAGCAGATCCTGATCTGGTGGAAAATTCCGGCAGAATATGTTAAATTTTTTCCGATGAAGGCTTTTGGCAGGCTGGTCCATTTTCCGAAGATCCCTCTGCCAGAGATCAACGGATCCAGCATTCACTTCCAGGATCATGTCTCCCTGGCCGATACCGGAATCGCACTTCTCTACGCTGGCATCCTTATCTTTTTGATTTACAGGATAATGCACAAAAGAGATATCTGATTAACGATTAACTGATATTTGATTTACCAACATGTCATCCCTATGGGATGAATCGATTGTCAGTCATTGACCGCCGACCGCCAATCCACCGTCACTGGGTTCCTCGGGACGTACTGCCGACTATTTTTTCAAGTGCCTCCAGCCGCTTCAGCACCGGGGGATGTGAATAATAGACGAATACGCAGGCCGGATGAGGACGAAGGTTAGATAAATTATTGACAGATAGCTTTTTAAGTGCTTCCTGCAGAGGACCGGCACTGAAATTTTCACCCGCATACCGGTCAGCTTCGTATTCGTGTTTTCGGGAGAGATAATTCAACCCCAGTCCAATGATCGTTGAAAAGGGACTGTAAAGAATGCCAAAGGCGAGGATCCCCATATGGAAACTTCCTTCAGCGGCGCCCAGGGCCTGCGATAAAACCGGGTTTTGGATGAACAGGGATAAGATGAACAGCGTGAGCCCTGTCTGGGCTATCGAAAGCAAAATGCCTGTGCGGGTGTGTTTCTTTTTATAGTGACCCACCTCATGGGCAAGCACTGCCACAAGTTCATCCGTGGTGTGATCCGCGATCAGGGTATCAAACAGGACGATCCTCTTTTTCGCTCCCAGACCGCTGAAATAGGCGTTTGACTTGCTTGACCTTTTAGAACTATCGATCACAAAAATATTATCCAGCCTGAACCTGACCTTTTGAGCAAAACCTTCGATGGCATTCCTTAACTCCCCCTCTTCAAGGGGGGTTTGCTTATTGAACAGCGGAACGATCAGTGTCGAATAGAACATGGTCATGAAGACAGAAAACAGACTGATGGCTATCCAGGCAAAGATCCAGAACAGGTTCCCTGTTGCAAGATAGATCCAAACGATCAACGACAGGATGCCGCCGCCCAGTAGGGCACCCAGCAACCACCCTTTCAGCTTGTCGAGGATGAAGGTTTTTGGTGTGGTCTTATTGAATCCAAAACGTTCTTCAATGACAAAAGTACTGTAGACCGAAAACGGAGTGGCAAGAAGATCAGCTGCCAGGCCCAGAATCCCGAAAAAAAACAGGGCCAGAAGGATGGGATGGGTGGTTTGCTCTCTGACCAGGTTGTCAAGCCAGGCAAATCCGCCTGTAAGCAGCATCAGGAGCATGACCATAAGAGAAAAGGAATCCGTCAGGATGGAAAAACGCTGCTTCGTGCGAAGGTAGGCCTGGGATTTACGGTATTTCTCAGGGTCATAGATCCCCTTCAGCTCATCAGGCAACTCATCGCTCCAGTACGTGCTGTTCAGGTAGTCGAGGATCCTTTCAACGATGAAGCCGACTGCCAGGATGACGATGATCGCAATTCGTATCGATTGATCCATAGATATTTATGATTCAGTATTCCGTATTTATGATTTAGGAATTAATTTTTGATTTTAGAGTTAAGATCATTCATCCTTATTTTAGAATTAAAGGTATCCTTTCATTTTATAGACCCGGTAGCCGACCCGTTCGTGAATGAGCGCGTGCCAGTAGACAAAACTGACTGTCTGGGGTATTAGCAGATGTTCAATGTCGCTTCGGCGCTTGCCGGTAAGTTTGTTGGAAACGTACGGTGTCACATCCAGTCCCGCTTTTATTAAACAGCCTTCTGCACGGCGCATATGCAGCGCGGTGGTTATCAGCAGATACCTTCCTCCCGGGATTTTTTGTTTCAGGATGGCTGCACTGTTCTCTGCATTCTCAAAGGTGTTGTCGGATACTGAATCCACCAGGATCACCGAATCCGGCACACCGATCGACAGAAGGTACTTCCGCATATTAGCTGCTTCGTACTGATCACGGATGAAAAGATCTCCCGGCCCGCCCGAAAGCATCAGGCGCTTTACCCTTCCATTTTCATACAAGTCAATGGCCTGGAGGATCTTATCGGCATTTTCCCTGAAAATGAACCGGTGTGTCGGGTGGTCATAATTCAGAATATTGCCTCCCAGAACAATCGCCGCATCATAGGAAGAGTCGAAGGATGATTGCGTCTGCAAGGGATATTCCCACGAACGCAACGCCTCATCCACCAGAAAACGATTGGAAAACAGGTAAAAGAGAATCAATGATCCCAGAAAAAGCCATTTGAAGCTCCGGTGTTTCCTGACAAAAAAAACCAGCACGAAAAGGGAAAAGATCCAGAACAAAGGGCTGAGAAAGTAGGAGACGATCTTTGATAGTGTGAAGAACATTGGAACGTCAGATCAAGATTAACATCCTTAAACATTCCGGAGGAACATCAGTAGGATCCTTTGTATTTTCTGATGAACCATTCCGTTGCCAATAATGCGATGATTGCAACCAGTACCCAGATGACATTGTTCAGTTCGTTGTATGCTTTCCGTGAGTAGATCAATGTGTGTATATCATCACGCTCTTTGAGCAAAGCGGGCAACTGTGCAATCTGTTCCGGGAAGATCATCTCACCTCCGTGACGCTTCGCCAGGTTATAGAGCAGCGGATGATCCGCGCGGGTGGCAACGGATTCAATGTTTACCGCCTCAACGGAGAACTGACCTGTTTTCTCGTAAAGGTCATTCCCCACCTTCACTTTTGCCCTGTACGAATAATTACCCGGAGGATAATTCCCAACCTGCAGATGGTAGGCATTCCCCTTTCTCCCAAAGGTGTAGGGAAAACGGGTTCCCTCTTCATTTTCGATCACGATCTCTACGTCCGGCTCACTGGTGGGCTCATAACTTTTGGTATACACCTCCGCTTCCAGTTCGATGGTTTCATTCTCGTGATAAACTGAACGGGCCATCACCCGGAAAAAACCTTTCTCTTCCCTGACGGCAAGGTATTGTATTATTTTATTGATCAGTTGATTAAATACAATATGGTTTTCCCTTTCCATGTAATTGAACAGCCTCCACCTCCAGATTCCCTCCCCGGCAATGAAACCTGCTTTGCTATCCGCCATCTCCGTGAAAAAGATCAGGGGCATATCCGAGATCACCTTTCCGATCTTCTGGTAGGCCAGGACATTGGCTGTCGGAGGCAGATCATAGTTTCCGAACGGGCTGACCAGGGGCGGAAATTTTTCCAGCAGACTCCTGGTCTCCTCATCGGACCTGAACAGGATGAAATCCTTATTGACAACCGGTATCGCCTCGTTGACCATCCGTTCATTCTGTCTTATGACCAGACCCAGGTTCAACTGATTAAGGGCCTGTAAATCCGTTTGTTCACCAATGATGCACAAAACGGGCACCTTGCTGTCCTTGATCTTTGAGATGATCATTGCCTGATTTTGTGCGCGTGCAGGTACCTGATGCAGGACCACCAGGTTGAACCCTGATAATTCCCCCTGAAAATCATTGACCGGATGATCCTCAACTTCATAGTTATAATTTGTCTGGATGGCCGATTTGATAGCCGATAGGTCAGGATGCGGCGAAGAGTAAAGGATCAGGATCTTCTGGCGTGAATCCAAGACTTCGATGAAAATATCCGAGGCGTTATTTTCATAGCTGATCTCATCCGCCAGACCCGTCAGCGAGACACGATACCTGACCAGACCGGTCTTGCTGGCCTTGAGTTCAGCAATAAAACGCTCACTGTAAAGGTCGCTGGCAAAGTCAATGTTCTTGGCAAAGAGGATGCTGTCGCCCCTGCTCACCGTTAGCCTGCTTCGCTGACCGGCAAATTTGTGTGCTCCGGCAGTGATCTCCACCGGGAATTGATTTCCCAGGTAAGCGATGCGGTTATAGTTGATCCGTTGAAGCAGGATATCCCGCTGAAGATTGGTGTCGCCCAGGGCGATGGTATAAACAGGCGCTGCAATGTCCCTGGAGCTGTAAAGCGGATTCAATCCCCTGTTATAGATACCATCCGAGGCGAGAAGAATTGCACCAATGTTCCTGTTTGAATAACTGGATTCCACCTCTTGGAATACTGCTGACAGATCTGTTTGTTTATCACGAAAGGACAAGGATGATAATGACTGATCATCAATTAATTGCATTTTATCGCCCATTGAATAGATCCGCGTATCATACTCCCTGTTCAGGGCAGTGATCAGTTGGCCGAGATCCTGCCGGAATTCGGAAAGATAATATGCTGAGTCCTTGACCATGCGTACGGATTGAGAATTATCAATGGCCACGATGATCACCGGTTTTTCATACGTTCTGTTTATGGAACGGATCAGCGGTGATAGCAAAAGGAAGCTGATCAGCGATACGGCCAGAAAGCGTAAAACGGCCAGAAAGAGCATTAACCGGCGGGGAAGCTCATCTTTCCTGTTCCGGAAGTACAATAAAAGAGCAATTGCTGCACCGAGCAACAGACACAGTACAACAAACCAGACAGGATATTCGATCTGAATGCTCAATCCATGATCTTTTAACGCAACCGGATGGCAGGAAGATTAATCTTTGTAGTCTGTCAGCAAGGTATAGCCAGTCAGTTTACCTTTGTTATTGTACGACTCTGAGCGGACAGTGCCAACATTTTTGGCGTACCACTCCACGGATTTGATGTTAATTTTCATCATCATCTTTGTCTCGATGTCCGATGAAATCCTATAACAGCTAAACGTTCCGGCAGGGGTAGTGATATCTTCCATTGCTTCGACCTTGCGGTTGGTCACCCCGACGTTCATGCTGAACAGCTTCATCCCGCCGCTGCTGGCCGACACCGTTATCCGTGCATCCTTCAGGCTTTGCCCCACGTTAAGGCTGGAAGGGAACTCCATGTTTTCCGTTTCCATGGCGACTTCCATGTCCTTAAAGGATTCCATGGTTTGCTGGTCCAGGAACTTTTTCATGTCAATGTAAAAAACACCGTTCTCACAATAAAATTCCATTTGCGTGTTCATTTGTTCCTTTTCCTTGTCGTCATAACTTTTCACCTCGGCAATGACGCTGGTGCGAGCTCCGGAAGTCTGTTTTTGAAGTACGGTCATTTTCGAAATTCCCTGGAGCTTGTCTTTTGCATCATAGTTTCTGGTTTCCAGGTAAGCCCCTTCCTTCATTGGGAAATAAGCATCACAATCCTGGGAAAAAGCTGCGAATCCGATGATCGCGGTGAGGAAACCTGTAAGGGATAATCTACGTAATGTTTTCATTGTATATAAGTTTTGTTATTTGTTGTGGTCATTTGCTCGGCGCGGAGTTTATCCCGACGAAAGTCGATAGCGCCTTGCGTCATTCATTGTCATTCATTGTCATTCATTGTCATTCATTGTCGTTCGTTGTCATTCATTGCCATTCTCCTCTCTCCTCTCTCCTCTCTCCTCTCTCCTCTCTCCTCTCTCCTTTCTCCTCTCTCCTCTCTCCTCTCT